>JABFSR010000129.1 GCA_013140495.1 Verrucomicrobiota bacterium | reverse complement strand
TCATCGCACTCGGAGCACCACCCGATTCGCCTCCAAACATCCCCCCGCTCCCGCAGGCGTCGCCGACGTCATCTTCTCAATCCACACACCCGTCTCCACCCCCATCTTCTTGCGCTCCATCCCCTCGGCACGAATCAACGCCGCACGACATTCACTCAAAATCTCCGCCCAATAATAACGCTCATGCGCCCACACAGAAACCTGATCCAACTCCTCACGCGTCTTCTTCATCTCACCATAAACCTTCGTGAACGTCGTATCCTTGCTCCGCGACGGCGCCAATTCAGCCTCAAGTTTCTGCTGCTGCTCCTCCTTCACCCCCGCCAGCTTCTTGAACAACAAACCCACCAGAAAACCCATCACCACCAGCAACACCAGCGTCCCGATGAAATACGGCTTCTTCTGATTAAAACTCTGCCAGCGCAACGTGCTCTCCGGCATCAAATTCAACTCCACAGGGCATGTCGCCAGATTCCGCAACCCCAACCCCACCACCTCACCCATCGCATGAGCCGACCGCGCCAGCTCTTCAAGGTTGACCCCCGGATCAATCTGCACATTCCGGAACGGATTGAAATACTCCACCGGCACGTTGAGCTTCTCCGCAAAAAACTGCGCCGTGTAAGGCATGATGGATGCCCCACCCGCCAGGAACAACCGTTGCGGTGCCGAGCCACCTTGTTGACCGCGATAAAATTGGAGCGTCTGATTCACCTGAATGTGCAGCCGCGTCATGAACTGCCGCGCAATCTTCGCGATGGCGGCCTGATTCGGATTCTCCGGCTCCTCATACGCCCCGCCCAAACTCACAAACCCCTCATCCACCTTCAACTTCTCAGCCGCGTCGAACTTGAGCTTGGACTCATTCGCAAAATCCTGGGAAATCGCATTCGCACCCAGATTGATACTGCGCGAAAAAACCTTCCCCTTCTCGAAGAACAGCAGATTGCTCGTCTTCGCCCCGATATCCAAAAGCATCGTGCAATCATCCAAGTCACCGTAATTAAAACGGAACGCATTGCAAAGAGCCGCCGGCGACACATCACACACCTCCAACCGCAACCCATTCGCCTCCGCCGTCCGGAACAACCCTTCGACGATGTCCGACTTGATCGCCACCAGCAAAACCTCAAGCTCGTTATTCGCCGTCGTCCCCAAAATCTGATAATCCCACACTACTTCTTCCAGCGGGAACGGCACGTTCGAGCGCGCTTCAAATTCTACAATCTTGGAAACCTTGCTCGCGTCCTCCACCGGCGGAAGCTTCACAAACTTGGAAAATACATGGAAGCCGGGCGCGCAGATGTTGAGTTCCTTCGCACTGATGCCGCGTTCGGCAATGACCTCCTGGAGCGTCTTGAGGATGAGCGCCTCGCGCTTGGCTTCCAGCGAGCCTTCAAGTCCAAGAGACTTGATCGCGTACTGCTTGAGCACGAGCCCGCCGGCCTCGTTCACTTCGAACTCGGCCAGCTTGAGGCTTCCTGCCCCACAATCCACCGCCAAAAAATTAGACTTCGCGTTTAACATTCGCCGTCGTGTCGCTGGTTCACACTGGGTATCCGCATCGCCTCACGAAAAATTTCGAGGAGGCCCGCGTTGGTTAACGGAATTAACAGAACGGGTCAAACATAAAAACATTTCAAATCGGATAATTTCCTTTTTGAAAGACCCGGCTAACGCCCCTCTGCGGGAAATTTTTCAAATGTCACCGCTCTCAGCGATCCGATGAATTGATTCAAAACACAAACCCGCACCACTCTCAAGCCCCACACGTTTGACTCCGATGATTTTTTGCACGTCGCCGCGAGATTTGCAAAACCTCACTGCGATGACGGTGTGAGATTGGTTTGGCTGGCCGATGTTGGGCGGACGCTTCGCACAATTTGAAGCCGGCAACAACGAGACTGTGGCCGGGCATTGTTGGGTATGGGAAACTCACACAAAGCAGATAATGGAAAAAAGCAGTCGTGATTCTACTTTGCGGCCACCCGTTGAGAATTGGCGGCGCGTGGTTATGATCGAGATGCTGGAGCATCGAAATCAGCAGGCGTCCGTTTCTGAGCTTACTTCTTTTCGCAGGCTAAATCTCTCGGGTGGCCATGAAACTGGCGGGGACAGTTTGTGAAACAGGGCACAACGCGATTGTGCGTGATGGCATCGGTCCGTTGCGAAAGTGGGGTGTAACGTCACGGTGCTTTTCTGCTGGCAGTCTTTTTTTCCTTTCCAGCCCTCCTGCCGGGGCTCCAGCAACTCGATTCTTTGCAGACCCGATTCATTTTCACTCCTTCTCGGGTTCTTTCAGCCACGTCAACCGGCAGGAACGTGCAACAAAACACCAACAGCGTCAGTTCAGTGACCTTGAGCAACGTCACCGCCACGATTCAGGACGAGGCACAACCAGGACGCTGATCGTCAATCCACCCGCAAGCAGCCGCTGTTATTAACTCCACAAATGTCGAGAAGGAAAGGAATACAACCATGAAAACCAAATCGCCCCTCATCATTTCCCTGCTGCTGTTCAGCTTGCTCGTCACCGCCTGCGTCGCGCCCGCCGCCGTCATCACCTGGACCAACACCAGCGGCGGCCTGTGGAGCGTCGCGACCAACTGGAGCCCCAACACGCTGCCCACTGCCGCGGATGACGTGGTCCTCACCGCTGTGGGCGACTACACCGTCACGCTGGATGTTCATCCCACCGTGGCCAGTCTCACGCTCGGCGGCAGCAGCGGCACGCAAACGCTGACCAACGCCGGTTACAATCTCACATTCAATGGCGCGAGCGTGATCGCCACCAACGGCGTGCTCGGCTTCGGCAATGGCACGCTCGCCGGCCCCGGTTTGCTGACGGTGCGTGGCCGCTGTCTCTGGGGTGCTGGCAACTGGCTCGGCGCAGTCCTCGTTGCCCCGGGCGGCGCGCTCGATCTGGTCGGCAATATGGACAGGATGTTGACGGGCGTTGTGACCAATCAGGGCACGATCACCTGGAGCGGGGCCAACCATCTCTCGATGAACAACTGCTCCATCCACAACCTGCCCGGCGGCGTGTTCGAGATTCAGAACAATCAGTGGTTCTCCTCTTACTACGGCGTTCCAACCGTCAACAACAGCGGCACCATCCGCAAGAGCGCGGGCGGCGGCGACACCATCATCGGCGTGCGCCTGATCAACTCCGGCACGCTTGACGCACAGTCCGGCAGGATCGCCTATGTGGACGGCAGCCAGTTCAACTCCGACTCTGCCTTCACGGGCACGGGCACGAACTATCTCTACAACGGCACCGTCACGTTGAACGGTCCGCTGACCTCGCAGAATCTGGAGATCGCCACCGGCGTCACCGTCACGGGCACTCACACCTTGAGCGGCGCGATTCAGTGGACGGGCGGCACCATCAGCGGCGCGATGACCATCGCCACCAACGGCACGTTGAACATCATGGGCACCGCCGACCACATGTTGTCCGGCACGTTGAACAATCAGGGCCTGATGCTCTGGTCTGGAGTCCACGCGTTCTTGATGAACAACGGCCATATCAACAATCTCACCGGCGGCCTGTTCGAGATTCAGAACAACCAGACACTGTCCTTCTACTACGGCGCTCCGAACGTCAATAACAGCGGCATCATCCGCAAGAGCGCGGGCGGCGGTGACACCGTCTTCGGCGTGCCCTTGATCAACACCGGCACGCTCGACGTATTGTCCGGCAGGGTCGCGTACGTGGACGGCAGCCAGTTCAACTCCGGGACGGTTTTCACCGGGACTGGCACCAACTTCCTCTACAACGGAACGGTCACGTTGAACGGCTCGCTGACCTCGCAGAATCTGGAGATCGCCACCGGCGTCACTGTCGCCGGCACGCACACCTTGAGCGGCACCGTTCGGTGGACGGGCGGCATTATCAGCGGCGCGATGACCATCGCCACCAACGGCACGTTGAACATCACCGGCACCGCCGACCACATGTTATCCGGCACGTTGAACAATCAGGGCCTGATGGTCTGGGCTGGCACCAACACACTTCTCATGAACAACGGGCACATCAACAATCTCGCCGGCGGCGTGTTCGAGATTCAGAACAACCAGGTGCTCGCCTTTTACTTCGGCGCACCAAACGTCAATAACAGCGGCACCATCCGCAAGAGCACAGGCGGCGGCGATTCGACCATTGGCGTGCCCCTGATCAACTCCGGCACGCTCGATGTGTTGTCCGGCAGGGTCGGCTACGTTGGCGGCAGCCAGTTCAATTCCGGCAGCGTCTTCACCGGCACGGGCACCAACGTGGTTTACACCGGCACCGTCACATTCAACGGTTCGCTCACTTCGCAGAATCTGGAGATTGCCAGCGATGGCACCCTCACTCTCGCCGGCAACCACACCCTGGGTGGCACGATCCGGTGGGTCGGCGGCACGATCAGTGGCGCGATGACCGTCGCCACCAACGGCACGCTCAATATCACCGGCACCGCCGATCGCGCCCTGTCCGGTTCGCTGAACAACCAGGGCCTGACGATTTGGTCGGGCGCCAACATGATACTGATGGCCAACGGTCATCTCACCAATCTCGCCACCGGCCTGTTCGAGATTCAGAACAACCAGGTGCTCGCCTTTTACAGCGGCGTTCCGAACGTCAGCAACAGCGGCACGATTCGCAAAAGCGCAGGAGGCGGCGACACATTCTTTGGCGTGCCCTTGATCAACTCCGGTACGCTCGACGTCCAGTCCGGCAGACTCGCCTACGCTGGCGGCAGCCAGTTCAATTCCGGCACGGCGTTCACCGGCACGGGAACGAACCTGGTTTACACCGGCACGGTCACGTTCAACGGAGCGATCCCCTCGGAAAACCTGGAGATCGCCGGCGCGACCTTCAATGGCAATAGCCTCTTCAGCGGCCTGGTCAACTGGACCAGCGGCGCGCTCGCCGACGACAGCGCGCTCACCGTCGCGACCAACGGCATGCTTAACCTCAGCGGCTCTGCGAGCAAAAGCGTGATCGGCAGCCTCACCAACGCCGGACTCGTGACCTGGTCGGGCCCGCACGACGTCGCGATGCATCTGTCCGCGCGCATCGTCAACCAGCCCGGTGCGCTGCTCGACATTCAGAACAACCAGTCATTCTACGTTTACAATGGCGTGCCGCGCGTTCTCAACAGCGGCACCATCCGCAAGAGCACCGGCGGTGGCAACAGCATCATCAGCGTTCCCCTGATCAACTCCGGCGTGCTCGACGTGACATCGGGATTGGTCGGCTACGGCGCGGGCAGTCAGTTCAACTCCGGCACCACTTTCACCGGCGCGGGCACGAACCTCGTCTATACCGGCACCGCGACCTTCACCGGAAACATCCTCTCCGAAAACCTGGTCATCGGCGGGGCCACCGTCCTTGGCGACAGCATCTTCGTCGGCACCGTGAACTGGACTTCCGGGGAGATCGGAGAACCGGCGCTCGTGACCATCGCCACCAACGGCACGTTGAATATCACCGGGACGCTTGACCATTCGATTCGCGACGTGCTGAACAATGCCGGCCACATCGTCTGGTCGGGCGCGAACGTGATTTACTTCGTCCACACCGGCACCATCAGCAACCTGGCGGGCGGAACGTTCGAGATGCAAAACGACGGCGTACTCGCGCATTACTCCGGCGTCTCCACCTTCCGCAACGCGGGTCTGCTCCGTAAATCCGCCGGTGCAGGCAATACCACGATCAACCTGTTCACGTTCCACAACACCGGCACGGTGGACGTGCAGACAGGGACCGTTGTCTTTGGCAACTACACGCAGGCTGGTGGTAAATTGTCATTCGGCCTGAACAGTCTCACCAACTTCGGACGGCTCGCGTTCGCCAACAACATCGCCTTCACCGGCACGCTCGGCGTGGATGTGCTCGGCGGGTTCCGACCGCAGGCCGGCGACGCCTTTGCGCTGATCACCTATCCATCGCGCACCGGCCTCTTCACCAATTTCGATCTCTCGCCTGTTGCTGCCTGGCAGACGAACAGTTCGATCTACGGCGCAAATGCTATCACCCTCACCGTCCTCAACGCGCGCCCCACGCTTGACCCGATCAGCGACAGAACCGGCGATGAGGAAACCGCGATCACCTTCACGGCCACGGCCACTGATCCTGATCTCGCGCAGACCCGCATTTTCAATCTCCTAAGCGCGCCGAGCGGAGCGACGATTAACACCAACACCGGCGCGTTCTCGTGGACTCCGACCGAGGCGCAAGGCCCCTCCACGAACAACTTCGCAGTGCAGGTCAGCGACAACGGCATACCGATGTTGGCGCACACGCAGAGCGTCACCGTTGTCGTCAACGAAGTGAACCGCGCACCCGTGGCCACGGCGATCACACTTGCGCCCGTCAACGAACTCGTGCCATTCGTCCTCGCCACCAATCTCGCGACTGACCCGGACCTTCCTGCCAACACGCTCAGTTATTCCCTCATCAATCCACCGCAGGGCGCGGTGATTGATCAAGTGACCGGAGTCATCTCGTGGACGCCGACTGAGGCGCAAGGCCCGTCCACCAACGCCTGCTCGGTGCGGATTGCCGACAACGGTTCGCCAACTCTCGCGGTGACCAACACGTTCACGCTGATTGTCTCCGAGGTGAACGCAACTCCCGTTCTCGCGAGCCTCGACGACTGTACCCATGTTCCAGGCGCAATCTGCTGGATCACCAATTCCGCTTCGGACTCCGACCTGCCGACCAATCAACTCTCCTTCAGCCTCGTCAATGCGCCGCCCGGCATGAGCATCGGCCCGACCAGCGGCGTGATGATCTGGGGGCCACCGCTGAATTGTGCGCCGTTGACCAACATCATCACCGTGCGCGTCACGGATAACGGCTCGCCCGCGTTGACGAACGAACAAACCTTCATCGCCACGCTGATTTCACCGCCGCGCCTCAAAATCACGCGCGCCGGGCCAAACCTCGTCGTGTTATCCTGGCACGCCGCCGCGACGGACGCCGGGTTCGCGCTTCAGTCCACCACGAATCTCCTCATGCCCGCCGGTTGGCAATATGTCGCCGGCACTCCAATCGTGATCGCCGGGGAAAACTTCCTGACCAACAACGCCACCACGTCCTTCCAGGCTTACCGCTTGGCATCCGCGCTGACCCCGCTACCAACGCTTCAGATCGCAACCGCCAATTCCAACGTGGTCATCGTTTCCTGGCCTGCCACTGCGACGGCCCTCGGTTTCATACTGCAAGTCGCGCCGACGGCGCAGCCGCCGAGCGCGTGGAATGACGCGACCAGTTCCATCGGCACGAACGGAAGCTTCAATTTCATTACTGACCCTCAAGCCAGTGGGCAGCGCTACTACCGGCTGCGGCTTCCAGCCCCGCCATGATTTTGTGGACGATGCACGATTCTTCCACTCCGAGGACGAAGGCCGAAGTCCCAAGCAGTTCAGGCAAGTCGCTGGCTATTTCGCGCCGCCGATGCAATACAGTTTGCTCCCCGTGCGGATGAAAAGATTTCCATCGGACACGGCAACTGCGGCCCGCAATCGGTCATCGCCGTCATCGCCCATCGGGATTGTGCGAAGGAGTTTGAATTCCTTGTCTGCGGCCACGATGAACACTTCGCCTTTGAAGTTCTGAAAATAAATCTTCCCATCCGCACCGGTGGGCGAGCTTTCAATCTTGATCCGCGAGTTGAGGTCACCAACCCAATCCGCCTTGCCGGTGGCAGGATCCACGCGCGCGATGGTCCTCCGGTCGCCATTCACGACGTAAAGCCAGCCTTGATAGTAAAGCGGGGTACATACGTCGCTCGACACTTCGCGATCGGCGCTCGTCCACGCCAGCACCGAATCATCAAGGCTTCCTTTGAGTCCATGCTTCACCGTGAATATTGGTGAGCCTTTCGGCGCGCAGACCACCGCGCCGGATTCCGTTCCCACGGGTGAGGGCACAAGCCGCCAGTGGCCGATGCGGCTCGGATTCCACGAGCCCCAGCGCCAGAGTTCCTTGCCGGTCTTCGCATCGTGACCCGTCAAGCAATCGCCGCCAGAGATCAGGATTTCGCTCACGCCATTCGCAGTAAATGGAATCGGCGTGCTGTAAGCCTCCTTGGATTCCTGTGCGGCCTCGCTCGGGCGGACCTGCTTCCACAACTCTTTCCCCGTCGCGGGCTCAAGCGCGAGCAGATACGAATCAATTGGACCGTCATGTCGTCCGCGTCCCTTCACCGGCACATCGCGATGCAAGACCTGGATGTAAAGTCGTCCGTCGAACAGCGTCGGGCTCGCGCCGTAAGTCCAGTTGTAGGCAAACGGCCCGTAATCTTTCTCCAGACTACGCGACCAGACTTTGTTGCCTTTGAAATCAAATGCGACCAGATCGCCCGTGCCGTAGAGAAAATAAACCAGCTTTCCGTCCGTGGTCGGTGAGGGCGACGCGAAGTTGCTGTTGTTGTCCTGATTGAAACCTGGCGCGACTTCCACATTCCAAAGCGGCTTGCCGCCCTTCCGCTCAAACGCCATCGCCCACAGCGTTTTGGTTTTGACGTCGGTCGAGCTGATGAAAACAGTGTCGCCCCAAACTATGGGAGTGGCAGCGGATGGCCCGGGCAGGTCGGCAACCCACTTCACATTGTTTGTCTTCGAGAAATCATCGGCCAGATTCTTTTCGGGCGTCGAACCGTCGAAGTTCGGCCCGCGCCAATGCGCCCAGTTGCCGGCAAAGGTGGTGGTTGAAACGAACGCAACCGCGAATGCGGCGCTGAGGAGGAACGTGGACAATTTCATGCGATGTCGGATTCTTCGACGGCACGACCCGAATTGCAATTCGATTTGGATTACAGATCACCACTCAAGCGAACACGCGTAAAAGAAAAGAGCGAACGTCATCTTCCAGAACGCGCCAGCGGTCAACCGGACCGGCTTACGTACTCACCAATGCGTGACCGCAGACGAAAATGGTTTGTTTTGACGCTCGCCCTCACCCTGACCCTCTCCCCCGGGGAGAGGGAACAGCCGTTGTCCGTCTTCTGATTTGCGGGTGCGCGTCCGGCAAACTCAGACTCACAACATCTCGGAAACCGGCGAATGATTCTCCCTCTCCTGGGGGAGAGGGCCAACTCCCTCGCTCGCGGGAGCGGGAGAGGGTGGCCGAAGGCCGGGTGAGGGTTCGAGGGAGAAATCAAACTCCTGCGGGTGAGGGCGGACGTTTCACACAAATTGAAGCCCGGGGCGATGATGAAACTGCGGCTGGGTTTTGATGAATGGCGGACAAGCCTCGAATGCCGATGTTTCTAAGCATGGAGCGGTTTCCCGTGTAACCGAAGCTGATTCAATATCCTGTGGACTTCTTGACCGGTGGCTTGGTGCTGTCAATAATCCACGTCAGTTGCCCGCTAAACAAACAGCCCTATTAGCCGCAGCCGAATGGCTTTGGTCGAACCGCAAGAAAAACCTGTGGTGGGGACCTGATGTGCTGACAGAGCAAAACAAAGACCCGTCCGCGCCAATGATGACTGCGGTCGAAGCTCGAAGTGTTTTCAAAATCCTAGAGGAGAAGAACTTGATCTTCGCGGCTGTTCAGGACGGTCGTCCGATTTACCATTTGCATGAAGCTAAAGTGCAAGCATGGGAGAAGTTCATTTCTGAATTGCGTGCAGAACTAACCAACACACCGCAAACGAAGCCCGATGCAGCGAGTGATAGTGCCACAGAAGCTGCTCCGGACATCACGGAACCGTGGAAATTTGCATGGCATCATATTTCCCGAAACTGGCACAACCTCAAGGCTGCAAAATTTGCTGTAATCTGCATTGCGGTCGTGAGTTTTTTGGGAGGTTATTGGTATACGTGGAATATGGTAGTGGCTTCGAAGCAGGCGAGCATTGAAACGCTGCAGATTTCTTTGAATGAAAAGCAGTCGAAGATTGATGAGCTAAAACAAACCCTCTCTGAGCAGCAAGGAAAGGTGAGCTTTGGTACAAATGTGTATTTTCCGTTAGAAGACCTTTACGCCAACATGACATTTGAGACGATCCGTTGCTTGGACACGAATCGGGTCTTAGTGAGAAGCAAGTCAAACGGAACCCACGAGGCTTTCTGCAAATTGCGTTACGTCCCCATTTCAGGAAGTCTCCAAGCTTCAATCGTTGGCGACCTATTTCCTATCCCACTGGAAAACCCGGTAGCCCATTCAAAAAACGTTTTTGTCGCTTGTCTTGGGCCGGGCTGGGAACTGACCAATGTCTCGTTTTCCGTCCAATATGTGAGAGACAGCCGCACAACCAATTCGATGCCCAAAGTTGAATTCAAAAACCAAGATGTCTTTGTTGACGGCAAGCGGCTGGAATCTGATTGCGACAAACCTTGACAAGGAAGTAAGCGACATGAGTCACCATATCTCGATGGTTTGTCGAGTCGCCGAAGTGCTTGCAAAGATTGGAGTCAAATTATCCCCGCCAGCTCCTGCAAGGTGTGCCAGTTGTCGAGGCGCTCTTGTTTGGCTTTGATCAGCGTCTCGCTCGGGTTGGTTTGTAGCGGCGGGCATCCTGCCTGCCGTAGAGCCGGGCTTCCCAGCCCGGCGGAAAAACCTCACGCGTACACTGCGACTTCCGCGATTTCCGAGCATCCCGCCATGTCGAACGCTTTTCCGGGCGGCAAGGATGCCGCCCTCTACGGCAGCCACGGATGGCTGCCGCTACGTCAAATAATCCCCGCCAACTCCTGCAATACGTGCCAGTTATCCAAGCGTTCCTGTTTGGCTTTGATCAGCGTTTCGCTCGGGTTGCCGTCCTTGTCGAAGTGTTTCGAGAAACGGCCTTCCGTTTTGGCGAAGCGGATGAAGTCATAGACCTCGTTCGTCTTCGGTTCGATGAAGAAATCCGTTTTCTCGGAGGGATTTCCCTGAAGACTGAGGCGTTGGGCGATCTTGTCGCCTTTGCGCGGGTCGTAGATCAATACCGGGAACGTGCGCGTGTCCACGGCGAGTTTGCTTTGTTGCATCGCCATGTTGTCGCCGACGCCGTGTTCGGGCTGGCAGGTCGCGTGAACTCCCACCAAAGCAATGCCTGTGAATCTGCCGCAGGCAGCGACCTGCTTCCGTTCTACCTCCAGTTCAAAAAGCTGGCAAAACCACCCGGTAGTAATATTCCGGTCGGCTGAAGACTGAACTGAATTCATATTGGCCGGGCGATATTTCCACCGCCGGTCCCAGCACGGGCCAGTCGCCTGCGGGAATACTGAGGTTGGTGCTTCCTAATACCGTGAACGTCACGCAAGGCGAATTCGTGAATACGAGTCGGAGTGTGTTGTTCGTGGAGTCAACACGCAGCGTCAGCGGCGAACTCGGGGGGAGATTCGTTACCTGGACCACGCGATTCGTCGTCGCATTGGCGCCGTCAGCACCCGTTACAGAGTAAGTGATCTCATACGTGCCGGACATGGACGGCGGCATCGTGCTGCTGCTGCTAACCGGCAACGTATTGCTTGCTAAATCGGCAGGCGGAGGCAGTTGGCCAAAGCTGCTATCGCCCCAGCCAAAAATCGAGCCGTCCGCGCGCGTGACGATGGTGTGCAACCCGCCAGCTGCGATGGCCACCACGTTGGTCGCCTCGGCAGGCGTGCCGGTTTGGCCGAAGCTGCTATCGCCCCAGCCAATCAGCTTGCCGTCCGTTCGCAACGCGAGGCAGTAGGTGCTGTTCACCGCGAGGGCAATGCCAACAATGTTCGTCGCTTCGGGCGGCACCGTCGTGATGCCACAGCAGGATTGTCCCCAGACCAACACCGAACCATCGGCCCGTAACACCATGCTGTTCTGCGCCCCTGCGGCAACAGCCACCACATTCGTTGCTTCGGGCGGCACAATAGATTGTCCGTATTCATGGTAAGCACCGATTGTCGTTCCGGCACCCCACGCAACCACCGTGCCGTTCGTCTTCAATGCAAGACTGTGCCATGCTCCCGCCGAAATTGCCACGACCCCGCTTTGCGCGGCGGCTGGCACTTGGCGTTGGCCCCACGTGTTGTCCCCCCAACCCACTACCCGTCCATCGGAACGCAATGCGATACTGAAGTCGCCGCCGGCAGCCACCGCTACACATCCCGAGGCCAGCGCGGGCACCGTGGTCTTCCCATAAGCGCTGTCGCCCCAGGCCGCCACTGAACCGTTGGCCAACACAGCGAGATTGTGTAGCGAGGCGGAGGAAAGTCCGACGACATTGGCGAGCACTGGACAATTAAGGACGCCAGAATGGTTGCGTCCCCAACCCACCAGCGAGCCGTCAGCTTTCTGCGCGATGCAATACTGACTGCCGCCAACCACGCGCGTGGGCAACGCATTGGGCAACGCGCCCGGATCAACGAACTCGCCGCAGGCCGCGTTGAGCGGATTCGCGCCCGCAAGCGCAATCGTCATTCCCCGGAAGAACACGTCTCGCGAGGACACCAGACCGAGACTATTACTCGCGACGACGCGATAATGGTAACCGATTCCCGGCAACAGGTTGGTCAGAGTTGCTGACAATACGACTGCCGTGTTGCCGCTGCCAATGGATTGCGGAGTCGTTCGCTGCCGGAAAATCGCTGCGGCAGTCACGTCCCACTCGAACCATGCGACCGTCGAAGTGGCGACAGGATTCACGCTCGCGTTTAACGTAGCGCTAACGTTGGTCAACCCGCTCGCGGGCAAAATGGCCACAACCGGCGCCGCGGCGTGAGCCGCGTGGCTCAAGAGGCATCCCAAACACGCGATCAGAAGCGTGCGAGTTGGGAACTTTGAATTCCTCGTCTGCGCTAGATCTTTCGGAGACTTTTCCACGTCCGCTCTAAATAATCCCCGCCAGCTCCTGCAACGTGTGCCAGTTGTCGAGGCGTTCCTGTTTGGCTTTGATCAGCGTCTCGCTCGGGTTGCCGTCTTTGTCGAAGTGTTTCGAGAAGCGGCCTTCCGTTTTGGCGAAGCGGATGAAGTCATAGACTTCGTTCGTCTTCGGTTCGATGAAGAAATCCGTTTTCTCGGACGGATTGCCCTGGAGGCTGAGGCGCTGCGCGATCTTGTCGCCTTTGCGCGGATCGTAGATCAACACCGGGAACGTGCGCGTGTCCACGGCGAGTTTGCTTTGCTGCATCGCCATGTTGTCGCCGACACCGTGTTCAGGCTGGCACGTCGTATAAACGCTCACCACCGCCGGGCCGTCGTATTCGTTCGCGGCGATGATGGACTTGTAGAAGTGATTCGACATCGCGCAACTGGTCTGCGCCACGAACGTGTTCGGGTGCATCATGCAGATCTGCGCGAGTTCCTTGCGCCGCTCGATCTTGCCGGGAATCTTCGTGCCATGAACGCTGAACTTGGTGTTCTGGCCCATGAACGTGGCGGTGGACGATTGCCCGCCGGTGTTGGAATAAACCTGCGTGTCGAGCACGAGCACCTTGATGTTCATGCCGCTGGCCAACATGCGGCTCAGACTTTGGAAACCGATGTCGAGCATCGCACCGTCGCCGCCGATGACCCAGAGTTGTTTGTCGTGCCAGCCCATTTGATCCCAGCGCGCGCGGATGCCCATGGCGTCGGCGGGCGCATTCTCGAAGAGCGAATTTGTCCACGGCACGAGATACGGATTGTAGGGATACGTCGAGGCATAAACCGTCGAGCAACCGGTCGAATTGACGATGCCGATGTTTTCCTTGCCGTAAACAAAACCCGTCGCCGCGAGCATCATGCGCAACGCCGTGCCTTCGCCGCAGCCCATGCATGAACCCGCGCCACCGACGTAGAGCAATGACCGCTCCGCGAGCATCATGTCCACGAGCAGCTTGTCGTTGATGAACTTCTTCGGCGTCTCGGGCATCTTCGTGTAGAAATTCCACGTACGCTGATACCGTTTCAACGTACGGTCGTCCTTCTTAAGCATGGCGAGCGCGTCGTGATCGCCGCAGGCGTCCACGCATTCGGCGCAGCCTTTGCACTTGGTCGGGTCAATGAAGATGCCGAAGTAACCGGGCTCGTCGCCCTTCTTTTCATAGACGTTCCAGAACTTGGTCGTCTTGCCGAACTGCTTGCGATAATGCTCGCGCTCGGCTTCGTCGGGGATCTTGGCGAGTTCTTCGTCCAGCTTCGATTTGGTAACGACCTTTCCGAGGATGGCGGTGTCCGGACATTCGGTGACGCACGCCATGCACGCGACGCAATTCTCGCTGTTGAGCAGCGGAATCTCCGGCGCGATGTAGGAGAAATCGCGCAGGATGCCCGTGCCGGCGGGGATGAACGAGCGCAGCGTGGAATTGTCCGCGGGCAACTCCAGTTCGGCGCTGCCGTCGTTGTACGCGCCGACGATGCGGTTGTTGAAATCCGCGACGTTGAGGACATCGTCGGTGATGGGGACTTGGTTGACTCGATTGGGCGCTTCGGCGGGGGCAGTTAATGTTTCACTCATAAAGTTTATTGGTTCGTAATTTTCATGCTTTCTGCGGCTTCGCTTCACGCATGAAGGGGGCGTTTTTGAAGGCGGCGAATCCTTTCACCGTTAATTGTTCCAATTCCTTGAACAGGTCTTCGTCGCAGGTCTTGAAGTTGAAGCACGACTTTCCTTGCATGCGCGCGTTCAATTTGGCGGAAAAACCGTCCAGCAATTTGGGGTTCGCGTAAATCGGCATGAAATGATAACTCACGTACGCCTTTCCAATTTCAACCCAAGCTATCGGAAAGGGCGCCTTGTGTGTTGGGTGAACTCCACCCTCCAGACAGAAAGCGGTTGCGGTGTCATGTTTCACCGACAGACTTCCAGCGTGTTTCCGCAGGATTGACCGCAGTCGCACAAAGACGGGTTCAAATTCAGTCGGCATGGTTGGTCCTACTTCGCAAACACCACTTCTTCACTCGCCTGCGCTTTGGGCTTTGCCGGCGCGGAGATGATGTTCCACGGGATTTCCATCACGCACTTCAAACCTTCGCGCACGCATTTGAGGTTTTCCTGCACGACGTGTTCGCCGCGTTTGCCATAACGGCCAACGTGGACAGTGAGTATTTCGCTCATAAACAAATCCCGGATTTCAATGGAATATCGTGGTTGCTTTGCCGCAAGATACGAACTCCAACGGGTCAAGCAAGTCCACTTTCACTGCAAAATCACTTTCGACAGCATAATTCTTTCTCCCAAACCGGGTTTCCATTTCACATAATGTCGTTGCACGTCGCAATGATCGCCGAAGTTACAGAAGCCGAACTCGTCCGCGCCGCCAAAGCCGGCGACCTCACGGCATTTGAGGAACTGGCCACGCGACACGAGCGGCAGATTTATTCGCTCGCCTATCGCATCCTGCAAAACCCACATGATGCCGAGGACGTGACCCAACAGGCGTTTCTCAGCGCCGTGGAAAACCTCGCCAGGTTCCGGGAGGAATCCAGTTTCGCCACCTGGCTGTATCGCATCGCCACGTTTGCTGCACTCAAAGTCATCCGCAAGCGCAAGGGCCTCGACACCGTCTCGCTCGAAGAAGCCACCGAGCCGCGCGAGGATTACGATTCCATCCCGCACCCGGAATACATTGCCGACTGGAAACAATCCCCCGAGCAACTGGTCGAACGCAACGAAACCCAGCGCCTGCTCGACGACGCGCTTGCAAAACTCGACGAGAAACATCGCCTCGTCTTTGTACTGCGGGATGTGGAGGGTCTGTCGGTCACAGAAACAGCGGAAGCCCTGGGCTTGACCGAATCCAATGTAAAGATGCGTCTGCTCCGCGCCCGCCTGCAATTGCGCGAGGAACTCACCCGCACGCTCGGTGATCCGGCCACACGCATCGTGCGAGGACATCACCACCACTAAAATGAATCCAGTGTTGCCAGAAAAACTTTGTGACGAGCGCATCACCTGCGGCTCAAACAAACGAGGATGACCATGAAGTGCGAAGAATTGTTAAAGATGTTGAACGAATACGTGGATGGCACGGTTGACCCCGCCATCTGCGAGGAATTCGAGAAGCACATGGCGGGCTGCAATCCCTGCCAGGTGGTCGTGGACAACATCCGCAAGACCATCACGCTCTACCGGAACGGCCAGCCCTGCGCCATGCCCATCAGCTTCCGTGAAAAACTGCACCAATCGGTCCGCGAGAAGTGGAGACAACTTCACCCCACCGCCGAAAAATAATCATCCATCAATATGAATCCCTTCTCTGCGCTGAAACGAATCGCCCACCTGTTCCTCGCCACCGGCTGCGTGACTTGCGCCTCCGCTGCTGACACCAACGTCTTCCACGTGAACGCCGACCAAGCCCAAAAGTTGATCACCGAAAAGAAAGTCGTCGTGCTCGACGTTCGCACGCCGGAAGAATTCGCCACCGGTCACATCGCCGGAGCAACGAACATTAACTTCCGGGCAACCAGTTTCGAGAAAGCCATTGCCGCACTCGACAAGAACCAGGCATATCTTGTTCATTGCGCCGCCGGCGGACGCAGCACACAGGCACTCCCGAACTTTCAAAAAATGGAGTTCAAGTCGCTCTACCATCTCGACGGTGGCATCCAGGCCTGGAAAAAAGCAAAGTTGCCGGTGGAGTGAGTTGATGCGGCTGCATTTTCCTCCTGCGACCACCTGCGGAGTTGAAATCGCGTCTGTGACTTTTCTTGCGTTCGCGGCTCGGTATTGGCAGAGATTGAATTATGAAAATGCACATGATCATCCGTCGTTTCGCTGGAGTGTTCATCCTCCTGAGCCTCGTGCTGGCGCACTATCACAGCCAATACTGGCTATGGTTCACCGCATTCGTTGGGTTCAACTTGCTGCAATCGTCCTTTACGAACTTCTGCCCGTTGGAAATCATTCTCAAGAAGTGCGGCGTGGGCAAAGATGCGGGCAGTTGCTGCGCGGTGAAGTGATGTTCGGGAGCGCCGGCATCTTGCCGACGAGTTGCGCCACAGACGCAATCACATTTTCGACAGAGGCCCGAAGCAAACCATGAAACAAACATCTTGGATCACCACCGGGCTGCTCGCGCTCGCCGGACTCTTCGCCAGTTGCGGGCAAAAGCATGAGCCAATCGCGTCGTCTCCGCTCCCGACAGTTTCCGTCCGCGCGCAAGTCATCGAAAGCAAAAAGCGCAGCGCCACCGAGGAAGTCGTCGGCACGGTGCGCGCCAAACTGCGATCCGTCATCGAAGCCAAGGT
>JABFSR010000090.1 GCA_013140495.1 Verrucomicrobiota bacterium | reverse complement strand
GATCAGCACGCTAAGATGCGCGACGATCGCGCGGCCGCTTTCGCTGATGATGTCCGGATGCGTCACCTTCTCCGCGTTGCACACGTCGGCGATATAATAAACGATGTCGTTAGTGTATTCCTGAAGCGTGTAATTCGTCGAGCTGTCAAACGCCGACCGGCTGCCGTCATAGTCCACGCCTAGGCCGCCGCCCACATCCAGGTATTGAATGTCGAAACCCATCTTGCGGAGCTTCGCATAAAACCGTGACGCTTCCTGCACCGCCTTTTTCACCGTGAGAATGTCCGGCACCTGCGAGCCAATGTGAAAATGAACCAGTTTCAGGCAGTGCGAAAGATTTTCAGCCTTCAGCAATTCCGTCGCCGCCAGGATCTCGGCTGTGCTTAGACCGAACTTTGCGTTTTCACCGCCACTTTCGGCCCATCGGCCAGCGCCCTTGGCGAGCAACCGCGCACGGATGCCAACCAGCGGTTCGACGCCAAGCTGTTTGGACAGGGTGATTATGTGGCGCAACTCCTCGAGTTTCTCGACAACCATGATGACGCGCTTGCCGAGCTTGGTGCCCAGCAGGGCCATCTTGATGAACTCGGCGTCCTTGTAACCGTTGCAGATGATCAGGCTGCCCATGTCACGTTGCAGTGCGAGGCCCGCAAACAATTCCGGCTTGCTGCCAACCTCGAGACCGAAGTCGAACGGCTTCCCGGCATCAAGAATTTCTTCAACCACCTCGCGCAGTTGATTCACCTTGATCGGAAATACGCCGCGATACTTGCCTTGATAATTGAACTCCGTGATGGAGTTGCGGAACGCCAGATTGATGGATTCGACACGGTGACGAAGAATATCCTGGAAGCGGATCAGGAGAGGGAACTTCAGCCCGCGCCCGCGCGCCTCCTCCACCACGTCGGAAATTTCCACCGGCACACCCGCGTCCTGCAACGGCAGCGCGACGACCTGCCCGGCGTCATTGATGTCAAAATACTTCGCCCCCCAGCGGTGCGTGTTGTAAAGGTTGCGCGCCGCGTTGATGTCCCAGGGCGGCGTGGCTTCGGTGGAATTGCTCATCTCGTATGCTTCAGAACGTGCGCACTATAAAAACTCACACGCAGAAATCAACAAGCAGCGTCAATTATTTATTGGCACCATGCGCCAATAACTTTCTCGCGCGCATGTTCCCGGGTCCGGTTCGATTGCGTATTCGGCGAAATTGTCAGGTGAACACCTGACAATAAAAGTGCTACTTCGGGCGGATTGTTCCGACGAAGCTCACGGGGATGAACCTGCCGTTGCCGATGTATTCAAGCTCCACGGCGGAGAGTCTCACGCCCGTCAATCCTCCCGCAACGCCCACGGTGGTTGTGCTCAACGAGGAAACGTAAATGGGATTCGAGGTGGCGACCGCTGCAAGCGTGCTCCCATCGTTCGAACTGGCGATACATTGCCACGCCAGGGAGGGAACGGCGCGCGCCACCCAGTTGGCGCCGGAATCCTGTGAAACAAAGATGCCGCCCGAATTGATCACTGCCGCCAGCCGGTTGCCGTCTGCCGACGACGCCACAGAAGTCCAAAGGTTCAACCCCGACGGGCCGGTGACCGTCCACGTCATGCCGTAGTCGCTGGAGATGAAAAGTTGTCCGCTGCTCACCGACGCGACAAGGCTGCTGCCGTCGCCGGAGGATGCCACGGAATTCCACGCCATCGAACTGCCGCGCGGCGTCCATGTCAAACCGTTGTTCGCGGATGTGTAAATGTTTCCAGTCTGGACGGTGGCGACGAGGTTTGAGCCGTTGCCGGACGAGGCCGTGCAACTCCAGTTCCGGCTGCTGTCGCGTGCGGTCCAGCTCGCTCCGGAATCGGTGGAGGTATAAACAAAACCTGGATTGACCGTCGCCACCAGCTTGTTTCCGTCCGTTGACGACGCCACGGAAGTCCAGTTGCGGTTGGCATCGCGCGCTGTCCAGCCCACACCGGAATTGGCCGATGTATAAATCTGGCCGCCGTTGACGACAGCGACCAGCTTGACGCCGCTTGCAGAGGAGGCAACCGCCCGCCATGCACGGGCGCTGTCACGAGCCGTCCACGTCCCGCCAAAGTTCGTGGACGTGTAGATTTGACCGCCATTGACCACGGCAACGAGCGCGCTGCCATCGGCGGAACTGGCGATGCCGCGCCACGCGAGCAACGGTCCGTTTGTGTGCCAGGACAAGCCGACGTTCTGAGCCAGTTGTCCGCAAAGGATGGACTGCCCGGCATTTTGTGCGATGAACCATCCGCCCGCACCGCTGCCGGCCACGCGGACCGTTTCGCCAATG
Organism: Verrucomicrobiota bacterium; assembly: GCA_013140495.1. Taxonomy (GTDB): domain Bacteria; phylum Verrucomicrobiota; class Verrucomicrobiia; order Limisphaerales; family JADLHS01; genus JADLHS01. The sequence goes on along the minus strand of JABFSR010000090.1, from coordinate 14,864 downwards.
CGGATGGAGGCAGGCAACGTGACCACGACCGCGGTGGAATCGTTCGTGCATAGAAAACCAAAATTCGGAAACGCCTGGATGTTTGCACCAGTAGGAATGACTTCAAAAATTCTGCCGGGAACGTTCGTCAGGCCCGTGCCGTCACCGCTGAACAATGCGCCTTTGACTGTGCCCGTGAAATTCACATTCGTGTTCAGCAGCGCAACGTTTGTGGAAAGTCGGGTGTCAGGAATGGTGCCGGCAAGGTTGGTGGTTTGAATCGTTCCGGTGTAGGTGGACGCGCGCAAGGCCAGCGCGGCGTACGGCGCAGACGTGATTTGCTGCCGGGGTACGAGCAGGTTGTAAGCACCGCCGCCTGTGGGGCGGACGCCGATTTCCAGCCAGCGCAAGCTGCCATCAAATGCTGCCGCGCCAAAGTCGAGCGACACGGTGAAAAGGCCGTTGCTCACGCTGACGCCAGCCACGAATTGTGTCGAGCCGATGTTGTTGCCGAGCGTGGCGGCGTCGCGCAGGGCGAACTGAAAATCAAACGAACCGGTGGCGGGCGAGCCGTTCGTGTTGAGATGTCCCTGGTACGTGAACGCCGTGGTCTGCGCATGCGCCACCATGGCCGAAAACAGAACCAACCAGATCAAAAGCTTGGTTTGCACCCGGGCATCGTATCACAGGAACGGACTGCGACAAGGCGCAAGCTTCCGGCATGGCGAAAAACGAAAGGCCACATCGAATGCATTTCGCCGGTGGAAAGCAGTTGCTTCCGGCGCGAAATTCCCTTAAGAAATCACCCATGCAGATTCCAAAGTTTTTTCTCGTATTGAACGCGGTTGTCCTCGTGGCCGTTCCAACGACCATTCACGCCGCCCAAATCAAGTCCTCAAGAGTGTTGGCAGCCGCTCCTGCAAGCCAGAACCCGCCAATGCTTCTTGCCGCCGCAGGCGCGGAATCCACCGCCGTTGCCGGAAGCACGGACAACGAAGCTGCCGCGCGCCAGAGAGAAGCGCTGCGCAAGGCATTGGCCGCGCCCGCGCCCGAATCTGTCCCCGCGCCAAAGGCTCCGAAGGCGAGCCCCGCCCCGCCGGCCCCGGTTGCTGCGGAACAACCCGCTGAACCCGCAGCCAAACCGTTCAAACCGTTCAAAACCGGGAAGAAGGCGGAACCCAGGTTCTCAGATGTGCCAGGCCTCACAACGCCATCACATTCTCCTGTCCTTTCGCCATCGGGCACGTTCTCCGATCCTGTGCCCTCCGCAATTCCAGCGACCAAGGAAGGCCGCCTATACGAGTTGCTGCGGCAATACAAGGCAGACGCCATTACTGCGGAGGACTATCACGCCAAACGTGCCGCGATTCTCGCCGCACCCTGAGCAAACCTTTTTGTGCACCCGCCAGGTTTGCAGCCTGGCGGTTTTGCTTTTGAACCGGCGCAGTCATTTTCATCGCGCCAGCGGTAACATTGAACTTTGAACTGTAAACCCTGAATCTTGATTTTTGCCATGCACGATTTTCGTTATGTTGGAAAGAAGCTCTATTGCGGCGGTGTCTCCATCGAGTCGCTAGTCAAACAATTTGGCTCGCCGCTTTACATCTATTCGCAACGCACGCTCGCCGGTCATTTTCAAAAACTGGATCGCGCCATGTCGCCGGTGGATCACCTGGTCTGCTACGCGATGAAGTCCAACTCCAACCTTTCCGTCATCCGCACACTGGCGAATCTTGGCAGCGGTTTTGACATCGTGAGCGGTGGCGAATTGCAACGCGTCATCGCGGCGGGTGGCGACGCGCGCAAATGTGTGTTTGCCGGCGTGGGCAAGACGGAGACCGAGATCGAGTTTGCCCTGCGACGAGGGGTGTATTCGTTCAACGTGGAGAGCGAGCCGGAATTGCAGCGCATCAACCGCGTGGCGGCACGACTCAAAAAAGTCGCTCCCGTGGCCGTGCGCGTGAACCCAAACGTGGATGCTCACACGCACGCCAAGATCACCACCGGCACGTACGAAAACAAGTTCGGCATCGCATTCGAGAACATCGAAGGCGTTTACTCCCGCGCGGCGAAGCTGAAAAACATCCGGCTTCGCGGTTTGCAGATGCACATCGGTTCACAGCTCACGGCGGTGTCACCGTTCGAGCAGGCCGTGAAGAAGGTTTCCCCGCTCGTCGCGAAACTACGCGACCGTTACAAGCTGGAGTTTTTCAGCATCGGTGGCGGACTCGGCATCGTGTACCAGCCCGCGTTGGAAAGCGGTTCAGCGGAGTGGTGGAAGTCTGCGGCGGCGAAAAATATTCTCACACCGGACAAATATGCTGCGCGATTGTTGCCATTGCTCAAGCCACTTGGTATGCGCATCCTTATGGAGCCGGGCCGGTTTATTTCTGGAAATGCCGGCATCCTTGTCACGCGCATCGAATATGTGAAGCGCACCGGCAAGAAGAATTTTCTCATTGTTGATGCCGCCATGAACGACCTGATCCGCCCGGCATTTTATGACGCTTATCACGAGATTGTGCCGCTCGTCCGCAGGGGCGGGACGCAGATTTCGTCGGACGTTGTCGGACCCATTTGCGAATCGGGCGATTACTTTTGCAAGGATCGTCCGTTGCCGAAACTGGGCGAAGGGGATCATATCGCGCTTTTGAGCGCTGGCGCCTACGGTTCTGTGATGGGTTCCAACTACAACACACGGTCGTTGCCGACGGAAGTTTTGGTGAACGGGAACAAGGCCGCCGTCGTGCGTCAGCATCAGCCGGTGCAGGACATCTGGGCCAACGAAAAGGTTGCGCCTTGGTTGAAGTAGGTGCTTGAAATATCCGGCCTGTGGCCACGGCATGAACAAAAAGGTTTTCATCACAGGCGGCACGGGATACATGGGCAGCCGGTTGATTCCGTTGCTGGTTGGGCGCGGATATGAAATCACGGCTCTGGTGCGGCCTGGCTCTGAATCAAAACTACCGTCAGGAGCGAGGTCTGCTCCGGGCGACGCGTTGAAGCTGGATTCCTATACAGATTCAGTCCGGGGCGTGGATACTTTCGTGCATCTGATCGGTGTGCCGCATCCGAGCCCGGGCAAGGGCGCGCAATTTCGCGCTATTGATCTCGTCTCTGCGCAGGTGGCGTTGAAGGCGGCGCGTGATGCGGGCGTACGGCACTTTGTTTATCTCAGCGTGGCGCATCCTTCGCCGATGATGAAGGATTACATCGCGGTTCGTGCGGAGTGCGAGGCGCTGATCCGCGAGAGCGGAATCGCCGCGACATTTCTGCGTCCGTGGTATGTGCTTGGGCCGGGTCATCGCTGGCCGTACGCTTTGATTCCGTTTTACTGGCTCTGCGAAAAACTGCCTGCCACGCGTGAAGGCGCGTTCCGTCTCGGTCTGGTCACTCTCCGGCAAATGCTCGGGGCGCTCATGTGGGCGGTGGAAAATCCGGCGGATGGAATCTGCGTCCTGGACGTGCCGAAGATCAGGCAGTTTGCCCAACAGCGCGCTTGAGTTTTGGACTATTGGCCCTGATCGCTCCGGCTGGCTTCCTTGACATCGCGCGCCCCATCCCGAAAACTCCACGCTCTATGGCCGAACCGAAGGAAAGTCCGTTGATGGAAAAGATCGTGTCGCTGTGCAAGCGGCGCGGCTTCATTTACCAATCCTCCGAAATTTACGGGGGCATCAATGGCTTTTGGGACTACGGCCCGCTCGGCGCGGAACTCAAACGCAACGTCAAGGAGCTCTGGTGGAATACCATGACCCGCCAGCGCGAGGATGTCGTTGGCCTTGATGCGACGATCATCATGTCGCCGCAAATCTGGAAGGCGAGCGGGCATGTGGATACGTTCGCGGATTTGATGGTAGAGTGCCCGCTCACAAATAGAAGATTCAGAGCGGACCAAATTGAACCTCAATCTGGCACTGCCTATTTTTTTGAAACAGCGATGGAGGCTTCGGTCGAAATAGAAATAATCCGGGAAACATTGGCGAATGCCGAAGCGGGCGGCCAGACGGAAAACATGTTGAGAAGTTGGCCGAGCATTCATGCTGATAAAGCCAAAGCTAAATCTCTGATAGAAAAAAGCTGTCTTAGTAGTCGTGATCTTGAGGAAATCAAGGAGCGTTATCGACGCACTTATCCAGAACACGACTCTCGCCACCGCGGGAGTTTTTCGCGGCCTTTCGCAGTATTGATTCAATCCGGGAAAAATCCTGACTCTGCGTACAAGCGCGCAGAGGAATTCTATAGAAAACAAGGGTTGCTCGGTGTTCTCTTTTTGGGACCTGCTCGAGCCATGGAAATTCGTGACAGCCAAGAATTCAATCCGGAAAATGGCGTTAAGTTAACCGAACCACGTCCGTTCAACCTGATGTTTAAAACGCACTACGGACCTGTTGAGTCGGATGAGAACATTGCCTATCTCCGCCCTGAAACTGCCCAAGCCATTTTCGCGCAGTTCAAGAACGTGTTGGATTCATCGCGTGTGAAGGTGCCGTTCGGCATTGCACAAATCGGCAAGGCGTTTCGCAACGAGGTCACGCCACGTAATTTCACCTTTCGCTCACGCGAGTTCGAACAGATGGAACTGGAGTTCTTCATCAAACCAGACGAAGTCATCGAAGCCATCCACGGCGCGGTCGCAACGCTTGAAGCCCAAGACCACACATCCAAGATGCCAGACCCTCAACCGAATTGGGGCTGGCAGGCGTGGCATCGATACTGGGTCGAGGAACGAGTGCGCTTTTACGAAGGCATCGGGTTGTCACGCCAGACGCTGGGTTTCCACATCCAGACGGCGGAGGAATTGGCGCATTACGCCCGCGCCTGCACGGACATTTTGTTCAAGTTCCCGTTCAGCAAACGCGACGAGAAAGGCGAGTTGAAAGGCGAGGAGCTTGAAGGCATCGCCGCGCGCAGTGATTTTGATTTGAGCCAGCACGCGCGTTTTTCCGGAAAGCCAATGGGCGTGTTCGACGAGGAACTTCGCGCGGCATGGGGCAAGTTGCCGAAGGAAAAGCAGGATGTGCTTTGGCGTCGCTATTACGAGAACCGCAAAAAATATCTGATCAAGACAGCCAAGCCAGACGAAACGCCAGAGCAAATTGAGAAGCAGGCGACCGACGACGCGAACGGTCTGGCCAAGGGCCAATACATTCCGCATGTCATCGAACCGAGCGCGGGCGCCGACCGGCTCGTTCTCGCGCTGCTTACGAACGCGTATTCGGAAACGACCACCACGGATGACAAGGGCAAGAGCGAGACGAGTGTGATGTTGAAGTTCCATCCGCGCGTCGCCCCCATCAAGGTGGGCGTGATGCCGCTGCTCAAGAACAAACCGGACCTCGTGAAGAAAGCGACTGAAGTCCGCGACCTGTTGCGTCCATGGATGAACGCGTTCTATGATGATGGCGGCTCAATTGGCCGTCGCTACGCGCGACAGGATGAAATCGGCACGCCTTTCTGCGTGACGATTGATTTCGACACGCTCGGTGAGAAACAGGAGTTGCTGAATACGGTGACGATCCGTCATCGTGACGACGGCAAACAGGAGCGGTTGCCAATCGGCGAATTGCTGAACTGGCTGCTGGCGAGGATACGATGATGACACTGCCCACGCGCATTTCCTACGGCATCATGGTTGCAATGCTGGTGTTGATCGGCTGGCTGCATCTGAGCACGCTGGTGCTGACGACGTTGTTCGGTTTCTTCGCGTTGCACTTTTTCAGTTTTGGAAAAAGCAAAACTCTCGGGGTGGTGCTTTACATCATCGCCGTGGTGGCGGTCGGCTACGGACTGTTCTATTTCTCCCGCGCGGCGTACAAGCAGTTTCCGGAAATTGCGGAGAAGACAATCCCTGCCGTGGTCGCATTCGCCGAGGAAAAAAACGTGGACCTGCCGTTCACGGATTATGCAAGTCTCAAAACCCTTGCGATAACCGAAGCCAAAGAGCAGGTGGCGAATTATGGTCGTTACCTCCGCACGGCTGCATTTCAGATTGCGCTTCTGTTCGTCGGCCTTGTGGTGGCAGCCAGCATGTTTCTCAGTGCGCAATGGGGAACGGAGGAGGATATCCGTTCGGTGCCGGACAGCTTGTACGCGACCGTGGTGAGTGAGTTGTCCCAGCGTGTCCGTTCCTTCTACCGGAGTTTTTCCAGGGTCATCGGTGCGCAGATTGTCATCTCTTTCATCAACACGGGATTGACTGCGATTTTTCTGATCTGGAACGGATTCGCATACACCACGGTGCTGCTGGCATTGACGTTCCTGTGCGGATTGCTGCCCATCATCGGCAACCTCATCAGCAACACCCTCATCGTGGGTGTCGCGTTCACAATCGCGCCGAGAATGGCGTTAATCTCCCTCATCTACCTCGTTGTCATTCACAAGCTGGAATACTTCCTGAACAGTAAGATCGTTGGCGACCGCATCAAGAATCCCATGTGGCTGACGCTGCTCGGAATTGTCATTGGCGAAAAGCTCATGGGGATTCCGGGCATGATCCTCGCCCCTGTTGTCTTACACTACATCAAGGTGGAGGCTTCCAAGAACAAGGTGACTGCGCGGGGCGTTGAGGCCACCACCGGCAAGGATTGAGGCACGCACAAATCCGTAACTCCTCTGCTTGTCTTTCCGCCCCGGTTTCTCTTACTGTCCCAGTGATGAGTGATTCAAACGAACTGCGCGTTTCCAAGTGGCCGTTCTTTTTGGGCAACGGCTGCATGTTGGGCCTGGCCTATTTCATCTACTTGCAGGGCAAATCCCCAATGCAGCCGTGGGAGATCGGCTTCGGCGCTCTCTGCGTGGTGATCGGCGCGGCACTCGCCGTCACGCCTTACATCATGGAATACCGCGCGCTCGTCAAATACGGCGCTCTCAACCGGCTCATCGCCACCAGTGCGCTTTGCACCGCCACGGAAAAAATTCAAAACCTCGAAGCCCTCGTCGCCCAGATCAGCAGCGCCACCGACCAATGGCAGTCCGCCCAGACTCAGGCCGACAAGACCACCGATGCCGCCAAGGAGATTTCAAGTCGCATGACAGAAGAGTTGAAAGACTTCACCGCCTTCATGCAGAAGGCTGGCGAAGGCGAGAAGGCGACACTGCGTCTCGAAACCGAAAAGCTTCGTCGCGCCGAGAACGAGTGGCTCAATATCACGGTGTTCATCCTCGACCATATCTTTGCCTTGAATCGTGCCGCCGAACGTTCGGGGCAGCAAACTCTGATCAACCAGCTTGGCCACTTTCAAAACTCCTGCCGCGATGCCGCCCGTCGTGTGGGCCTCGTCCCGGTTCTGGCCGAGCCCAATGAACCCTTCGACCCGCAACGTCATCAGACGACGGCCGGTGAAAAACCGGCTGACGACGCGCTTGTGGTTGAGGTGCTGGCCACGGGATTTTCATTCCAAGGCCGCGCACTCAGACCGGTTGTCGTGAGCGTGAACACGGCAAAGGCGGGCAGCGCTCCTGAAACCATTGTACATACGGATCAGAGCCAGTTGTCTCTCGAAGCTGCCCAAGCGCCGCCTGCGTGACACTGCCTGTAAGGATTCCATTGCTCCACCGACAAACATGAGACGAAGAATTGAATTATGAAATGCTCGCTCGGAACTTGTTGTCTTTTTGTCGCCGGCTTTTTGCTGGCAGGTTGCGGAGCATCGCATGTGTCGAATCCGTCCGCATCGAACACCAAACCCGCTTTGACCGTCTCAACCAATCAGCAAACCATGAGCGAAAAAATCACCCGCACGGAAGACGAATGGAAAAAACTGCTCACGCCTGAACAATACCGCGTGCTGCGGGAGAAGGGCACGGAGCGGGCCGGCACCGGCGAATATACGAACACCAAGGACAAAGGGGTTTACCGCTGCGCCGGCTGTGGCGAAGAATTGTTCGTGTCCGACACCAAGTACGATTCTCATTGTGGGTGGCCGAGCTTCTATCAGCCTGCGTCATCGAACAAGATCACCGAAGCCGAGGACAATTCGTTCGGAAAGCGGGTCGAGGTCATGTGCTCCAAATGCGGCGGGCATCTCGGCCATGTGTTCGAGGACGGCCCGCAACCCACCGGCCTGCGCTACTGCATCAACTCTGCTTCGCTGAAATTCGAAGCGAAGAAGGACGAACAAAAGTAGGCCCGGAGTTTGAACGCCATCAGGAGCTCATTCACGTCTTCGTTGAGTCGGAGTTGTTCAACGAACAGCCAGTTCGAATCGCTTCGACTCCTGGTTGTAAGAAACATTCTCTGTCCTTGGGATTGATTTGGGATCAATGCGGGCCAGCTTCACTGGATTGTGAAATCCAACCTTCAAGAGTTCTTCCAACGTTAGAATCCCAAGCGAGGCGAGATGGTTCATGCACTGCAACATCGTCGCGCTCGATCCAACGAGAAAGCCTTTGGCCGGATTATGCAGGCGACCGTTGGGTTCAAGGACGATGTCGTTGTTCAGCGTGCGATACTTGCCGGGAGGCATTCCTGCAACGGGTGAGGCATCGCTGGTGATGATGACCCGCTCCACGCCTTTGGCGCGGATGACAGCCTTCAAAAAATCATCCGTCACATGATGCCCATCGGCTATCAACATTGCGGTCAAATCATCATTGGCCAGCGCGGGCCAGATGGGATTCGCAAACTTCGGCAACTGGGCGGGCAATGCGTTGCCTAGATGAGTGAATGCTCTTGCGCCCGCCTGCGCGAGCCGCTGCAAATCTTCTTTCGTAGCGAGTGTGTGACCGAGGGAAACCGCCACGCCTGCGGCAACGGCGGCGCGCGCCATGAGTTCAGCGCCCGGCAGCTCAGGAGAAAGCGTAAAAAGTTTTATCGAGCCGCGAGACCAGCGCAGGAGCTTTTCAAAGATGTCCACAGTGGGCGCTGTCGTCCAATCAGGGTTGTGGGCGCCAACGGCGCCCGGCTGGCTTGAAAGGAAAGGTCCTTCGATGTGCAGGCCAGGCAGCCATGCACGAAATTCCTCCCGCGCCAGCACCGAGGCAATGAGGGGCAGATTTCGTTCGTACACTTCCAGAGGACTTGTGATGAGCGTTGGCAGGAACGCCGCCGTTCCGGTGGCCCGCAGGCGGCGACACGCATCTACGAAAGCATCTTCGGTCAGATCTGGACTGGAAAAATCCACGCCGACGTAACCGTTCACCTGCAGGTCCACGAAACCCGGGATAGTCAATCGTTCAAGCATGTTTGCTCCGTTTAAGTCGTAGGGTTGCTGATTTGTTGCTTTCAATGGCGGCAATCGTCATGCGCGCTTCATCTCTCCAGTTTGCGGTCTCCCGGGCAAGTGAATTCTTTCCTGCTACGTGGCGGCGGGCGTCCCCGCCTGCCGTAGAGCCGTGGCTTCCAGCCCGGCGGAATGAGCGGGAAGTTCGATTGAGCCTTCAAAAGAATCTAAAGCCGCAGCACGGGTTGAGGCTTGTTCCGGGCGGCAGGATGCCGCCCTCTACGTCAGGCCAGAGGCCCGACGCTACGTTTGAGGGTCAGTGTCGGTCCGTGTCAGACGCAACTTCGCAACAATGTTGCGCGTCGGGCGGCTTCGGATCACAATGAAATCACAAATCATGAAACGTCGAGAATTCATCAAGACATCCCTGGTCGCCAGCGCCGCTGCCGCGACGACATCGGCCGCAACCGCAGCCGATCAAAGCCCCACCTCCAATCAGGAGTTCTACGAATTGCGACAGTATCATCTGCGCCAGGGACCGATGCTGAAGCGCTTTGATGACTTCTATCGCGATGTGGCATTGCCCGCCTGGAATCGTGCCGGAGTCACGACCGTCGGCGTCTTCGATGTTATGATTGGGCCGGATCAGCCCACGAAGTATGTGCTTCTCCCGTTCAAGTCTTGGGAAGCGGTGGCGGCGGCTCGCGAAAAGTTTGAGGCTGACGAAACGGTGTCGAAGTCCGAGTTCAGCACCCTGCCGCCAACCGACCCCGGCTACATCCGCAAGGAAAACACCCTGCTGCTCGCTTTCACGGGAATTCCAAAGCTGGAAATTCCACCGCAGGTTGCGGAAAAGAAATCGCGCATCTTCGAACTTCGCACCTACGAGGCCCACAGCCGAAAGGCGAACAGGAAGAAGGTGGAGATGTTCAATGTTGGCGAGATCGAGATCTTCCGGCGCTGCGGGTTGCGACCGGTGTTCTTCGGCGAAGGGCTTGTCGGCAGGAATCTGCCGCAACTGACCTACATGCTGGTGTTCGACGACATGGCCGCTCGCGACAAGAACTGGGGAACGTTTGTTTCTGATCCTGCGTGGAAGAAACTGAGCACCACACCGGGCTACACCAACCCGGAAATCCTGACGAACATCACAAGCGTGTTTCTGCGTCCGACGGGGTATTCGCAGGTTTGAGATGAGCATGGCTGTAAGTAACAGATACGTCACAAGGGCCAAGAGTTTGTGGAACCACATGACGAGATTAGCTGCATAGTTTGGGGGCAACTCAAACGATGGTGTGTGCGCAAGTGGTTTCCCTTGATCGCAGGCGTCACTATCATAGTGGTTGGTATAGTTTACCATTCGGCACGCCAGCCATCCGGTCGTCCGTCGGCCAAAATCCAGTTTGTAGATTACGGAACTGACAGGGATTCAGTCGTGGCTACTATCGTGCTGACAAATACCGGAATGTCAGCGTTGACGTACGTGGCTGGTTTTGGTGGCACGTTTTACTCAGTCTCAGCGACCACACAAGGAGGAGCAACCAATTACGATTCTTGGGTTAGGACGACTATGGATACCGTTGTCTGGCCAGCTGCCAGTGTACGTATTCGCGTTTATCTACCTCCAGCAACCAGGACGTGGAATTGTACCGTTCCGGTTCGTGGAGCGAGTTCAAGGTTAAGAGTATACACGCATCTGGCAGAGTGGGGAATTTGGAATCGAGCCGGGAAACTTTCGTCTGCCTTTATTCAAATGTTTCCGCTTGATGACTCTGACTACATTGACGTTAAGAGTGATACATTTGAGGTTTCGACAAATGTATTGCGTTGAATCAGCCAATTTATTCGGAGACTTGGCTCGAACTTCTTTGCGCCACTACCGCTCACTGTTCCTCATTGCACAGGCCGCGCACGTTACGCCAGCAAATCCTCCACCACTTTCCCATGCACGTCGGTCAGTCGAAAGCGGCGGCCTTGGTAAAAGTAGGTTAGTCGCTGGTGATCCACGCCGAGCAATCGCAACATCGTGGCGTGGAGATCATGCACGTGGACGCCGTCCTTCGCGACGTTGTAGCTGAAGTCATCGGTCTCGCCGTAAGTGGTGCCGGCCTTCACTCCACCGCCCGCCATCCATGCCGTGAAGCACCGCGGATGATGGTCGCGCCCGTAATCGTCCGCCGTCAGCTTGCCCTGCGAGTAGCTGGTGCGTCCAAACTCGCCGCCCCAGATCACGAGCGTTTCATCCAGCAGGCCGCGCTGTTTGAGGTCTGTGATCAGCGCCGCGCTCGCCTGATCCGTCTCCTTGCATTGAACTGAAATTCCCTTCGGCAAACCACCGTGTTGATCCCAACCCTGATGGTAAAGCTGGATGAACTTCACGCCCTTCTCCGCAAGTCGCCGTGCCAGCAAGCAGTTCGATGCAAACGTGCCCGGCTTGCGTGAATCAGGCCCGTAGAGGTCGAACGTCTCCGCCTTCTCCGCCGACAAATCCATCACGCCCGGCACGCTGGATTGCATCCGATAAGACATCTCGTATTGAGCAATGCGCGCGTCCACATCGGCGTCGCCAAGTTTTTCGGCCGCGTGCTTGTGCAAATCCGCCAGGCGATCCAGCAACAGCCTGCGGCTCTGCGGCGAGACTCCATCCGGATTGTTGAGGTAGAGCACCGGCTCCTTGCCGCTGCGGAATTGCACGCCTTGATGCTGCGCCGGTAGAAATCCGCTGCCCCAAAGCCGCGAGTATAGCGGTTGATCCACCTTGCCCGGGGTGATCAGCACGACGAACGATGGGAGATTCTCGTTGTCGCTGCCGAGGCCGTAATGAACCCATGCGCCAATGCTGGGCCGACCGGAAATTTGCGAGCCGGTCTGGAGAAATGTGATGGCGGGATCGTGATTGATGGCTTCGGTGAACATGGAGCGCACCACGCATAAATCGTCCGCCACCTTTGCCGTGTGCGGGAGCAGATCGCTGACCCACGTGCCGTTGCGACCATGCTGTTTGAAGCCGAACTTTGAACCTGCAAGCGGCAACGACGATTGGTTGCCCGACATGCCGGTGAGTCGCTGGCCCTGGCGCACCGAATCGGGCAGTTGCTCGCCGTTGCGCTGATTCAGCATCGGCTTGTAATCGAACGTCTCTATTTGTGACGGCCCGCCCGCCATGAAGAGATAGATCACCCGCTTGGCCTTCGCAGGGAAGTGCAACTGACCGCCGAGGATGCCGCGATCCGCGCCGCTGTTTGCAGCGGCAGCAAACCCGCCAGCCGGGTTGATGATGTTGGCAAGGGCAATCCCGCCGAGGCCCATGCCGAAGCGATTAAGAAAGCCGCGCCGCGAAAGTCCAGCGGCGGGAATGGGTCCGGTGCAGATATTTTTCATGATGACGTGCTATGGAGTGCGGTGTGTGTCTGGTGACAGAGCGCGGCTGTGTGCGAAGCACCAGCCGCAGTGCCCACAAAAGCTCCAACACGTTCAAAAGTTTTGACATGCTGCGGCTGGTCTTTCAGACACAGCCGCGCTCCGCGATTATTATTTTTGCGTTTCATCTCTCCACCACAAATTCGTCGAAGTTCATGATCGTGTTCACCACGGTGGTCATCGCGGCGAACTCGGCGGCAGGCAGGCTCTCGTCCCATTTCGATTCGCCTGTGCTCAACAGCTTCTTCGCGCCTTCAACATCTTTTGCAAACAGGTCTCTCTGTTCGCTGAAAAGTTTTTCCAAGGTCTTCGCCTCGAACTTATCCGGCATCCGACCGGTCAGCGCACGAAAGGCTTCACGGTTGCGCACGACTTCGTCCTTCGGGAACCGTTTCAACAGTTTCTCACCGAGCGCCCGTGAGGCTTCAAGGAATTGTGGATCGTTCAACAGCACGAGCGATTGCAACGGCGTGGCAGTGGCTTCGCGTTTTGCAGTGCAAACTTCGCGCGACATGGCGTCGAACGTCAACATCGAGGGCGGCGGGATGGTGCGTCGCCAGAAGGTGTAAAGGCTGCGGCGGTACAACTTGTCACCGTGATCCTGCGTGTAGGATTTGCCCGTGCCTGCGGCTTCATACAATCCGGCGGGCTGATATGGTTTCACGCTCGGTCCGCCGATGTTGCGATTCAGCAGGTCGCTCGCGGCGAGGGCGCCATCGCGGATTTGTTCTGCGAGCAGACGCGACTTTGGTCCGCGGGCGAGCAGGTGATTGTCCGGATCCCGTTCAACGACCTTCCGACTGGCGTGCGATGATTGCTGAAAGGTTTCGGAACTTGCGATGAGTTTGTGCAGCGCCTTCACGTCCCAGCCATTGTCCATGAACCAGCCTGCCAGCCAGTCGAGCAACTCAGGGTGTGTGGGCAGTTTGCCCTGACTGCCGAAGTCTTCCTGCGTCGCGACGATTCCGCGCCCGAAATGCATCCGCCAGATCCGGTTCACAGCGACACGCGCAGTCAGGGGGTTTCTTGGATCAACCATCCAACGCGCAAGGCCGAGACGATTTCGCGGCTGGTCGGTCGGGAACGGCAGAATTGCCACGGGCGTCTCGCGTTCGACAATTTCGGCAGGTGCGTCGTATGCGCCTCGATTGAGACGATGGGTGACGCGCGGCTGGGGCAGTTCTTCCATCACCATGATTTCAGGAATTTCATAGACGAGTTTGTTTTCGTCCTCTCGCAGTTCTCTCAATCCAGCAAGCGCGGCTTGGTAAGGTTCGTGATGGCGTGTCAGGAAGTGATTGAATGCGGATGGAGCGCCGATCTCCGAATCGGCCCGTTGGGAGACATTGCTGAAACGAGCCGATTCGGAGATCGGCGCTCCGACTAGTTTCGCCTCGGCCTCCGTCAACGCCACATCGAACACTTGCAGGTCATCAATCAGCCCGTTCTTGAAGCCGTTGTCGCGAAAGCGCGCGGCAAGTTTGAGTGAGTCGTTTCCGGAATAGCGATCCTTCCACGAGCCTGAATAGCTGATGTCCTTGTAGAGATGATCGCGCACCACTTCCGTTTCGAGAGGAGCACCGTTGAGGTAAAGCTTGATTCCTGCCGCGTGACTGGAGCCGTCGTAGGTTACCGTGATGTGCGACCATTCGTTCGTCTCCAGCGCATTCTTCGCACGGACGGCAATGGCGTTACCAGGCCAGAAGTGGATGATGCCGAAAAATGGCTTACCGTGATCAAGCGTGAGTTCGAAGCCGCGACTTCCTGCGTCCGTCCACGCCCTGGATTGGTGGAAAATAATTGCCCGATCCAGTTTCTCGGTTGGTTTGATCCGGATGCTGAATGAAAAGGAGTCCGTGCGGAGGAAGCTTTTTACGCCCGGGCATGTGACTTCATTGTCACCACTGAACTGAAGAGCATAGTTGGTTGCAGCCGATGTGCCATCAGTGGCGACCAAAACAGGACCGTCTCCCAGCTTGGCGACATTTGTTGAAATGACGTCGGGTGTTGTGTTGTTCGTGACGAAATCGAATGCAAAGTGAGCAATCGGTTTAGGGGCGTTTACTCCGCCGGTTTTGAGCCACGTTTCAAACTCTCCTTTGGCATTCTTCGAGATCGCTTCCAGTTGTGATTCAGCGGCAGCAATCTTTGATTTCAACCCGGCGTGCTGTTTCTCTTTCTCGTCAGGCCACAGCAATTGTGTGGGCGTGGGCGTGGCGGCTGTGAAGTGCGAGTAAAGTCCAGACTCGTCAATGCTGTTGAAAAATGCGAGCAGCGAGAAGTAATCGCGCTGCTTGATTG
>JABFSR010000186.1 GCA_013140495.1 Verrucomicrobiota bacterium | reverse complement strand
CCAGTAGACGAATGAAAACAAATATCGCGTCAACAAACTGCTCACGCGCTTGAATGACCGTTGCGACAAATTGAACCTGCACATCAAAGCTTACGATACAAAACAAAACCTTCAGGTCTCCGCCTACATCACGACGCTGGTGATGAACCACCTGTTCACCGGAAAGTTCAAGCGAACGAAGTAGGACGACAATATGATTTCAACACGCAACATTATTTCAGAAAGCCAGCATTTGTGTCTTCGCCCGCCCTCACCCCGGCCCTCTCCCCCGGGGAGAGGGAGAGGCTTTCGCCGTCGGATGAAATGTCGTGCGGCTGAGAAATGGAGCCCGGCTGCCGGACTGTCTAAACACTCGATAGCTGTTCCCTCTCCTGCATCGCGCCATAGCGAAGCGACGACGGATGGGGGAGAGGGTCAGGGTGAGGGCGGGCGGCCCAACAATCTTTATTACTCCAATCCGTGAAAAGGAAACTCAAAATCCTCGCCTTGTTCGATGCCATTGCGCCGACGACGATTGATCAAGACCTCAGCGCCGAATTGAAGACCGATGATTGGAAGACCGAGGCCAACGTCCTCGCCGCGCTCGCGGAACTTGGCCACACGGTCGAACACCTCGCCATTTTCGACGACCTCAATCTGCTGCGGCAGAAACTCGACAGCTTTCAGCCGGACGTTCTGTTCAACCTCGCCGACCAGTTCAAAAACAACCGCGCCTTCGATCAGAACATCGTTTCGTTTCTCGAAATGCACGGCGTAACGTTCACCGGCTGCGGCTCGACCGGCCTCACGCTCTGCAAACACAAGGCGATCTCAAAAAAAATTCTCGGCTACCATCGCATCCATGTGCCTGAGTTTACTGTTATCGCGCGCGGTAAACGCTGCGCCCGACCTGCGCGGCTCAAATTCCCGATACTCGTAAAGCCGCTGAAGGAAGAGGCGTCCTATGGCATCTCCCAGGCGTCATTCGTGGAGACGGATGAGCAATTCAAGGAGCGCGTCCAGTTCATCCACACCTCGCACGACTGCGATGTCATTGCCGAGGAATACATCGCGGGGCGCGAACTTTACGTGAGCATTCTCGGCAATCATCGGCTCGACGTGTATCCGATTCGCGAACTCGTCTTCAAGGAAGTCCCGCCAGACGAACCGAAGATCGCGACCTATCGCGCCAAGTGGGACGAGGAATATCGCAAAAAATGGGGACTGCAAAACCAGTTCGCTGACAACCTCGATGCCGCGCTCGCCAAGGACATCGTCCAAACCTGCAAACGCATCTATCGCCTGCTCACGATTGACGGCTATGCGCGCGTGGACCTGCGCGTCACGCCCGCCAACGAGATTTATTTCATCGAGGCCAACCCGAATCCCATCCTCGCCGCCGACGAAGACTTCGCGCAATCCGCGCTCAAGGCCGGCCTCGCCTACCCGCAGCTCATCGAACGCATCATCCGCACGGGGTTGAAGACGGCGCGGGAGTGAAGCTATCCGATGCCTTCGCTACGATTCAATAGTTTCAACCGCAACCTGTTTTTTTTCATATAAGGATTCGATGAATACTTGTATTTACTTGGGTAATTTGGGTATTTTGATTGTCACCAGCCCAAAGCAATCAACAATAATCGAAGCTAAACTCAAAGGGTAAATGACTGCGATCAGTTCTCGAGGAAAAGTGTTTCGTGATCCAGTTCACGGTTTGATCCGAATCGAACCGGGCGATGAATTCGTTCTCGATCTCATAAATACTCCCGAATTTCAGCGACTTCGACGTGTTCGTCAGTTGGGACTCAGCAGCCTCACATATCCCGGGGCAGAGCACACGCGGTTTGCCCACAGTCTTGGAGTTTTTAATTTCGCCCAACGAATTATTGCGGTGCTAAAACACCGATACGCGGATGCAAAAGAAGTTTACACCTTGTTGACTGGTCAGGAGCGTATCCTGAAAGCCGCCGCTTTGCTCCATGACGTTGGGCACGGACCCTTTTCCCATATGATTGAGCGAGCATTTGAGGAATCCGCCAACCACGAAAAGAAATCCACTGCACTCATCCAAGATGGAGGTGCGATCACGGATTGCCTGCAACACCACGGTTTCGTTCCCAAAGAGGTTGCAAATCTAATACTCAAGGCGAGTGAACACAGGTTTCTAGTGGACATCGTGAGTAGTCAATTGGATGCAGATCGCATGGACTACATCCTCCGGGACGCGCTAAACACCGGAGTGAAATATGGCGCATTTGATTCGGAGTGGGTTGTTAACAGCCTTTGCCTCGGTGGCGAACCGGGTCTAAACGAGAAACCTAGGTTGCAAGACCTTCGCCTGTGTTTAGAAGATAAGCGCGGGCTTCATTCTGCTGAACAACTTGTAATGGCACGCATGCACATGAGCTACCAAGTTTATTACCACCGTGTCACGCGGGGCTGGGAAGCTCATCTGCTCTGCCTGCTTAAGCTTGCCGAAGAGAGTGCAAAGAATGACATGCTGCCGAAAGATACTCCTTCAAACGTGAAGGCATTCTTGCGTGGCGGTGACTTAACTGGAGATGAGTGGCTTTGGTTTGACGAAAGCGCAGTGGAAGCAGCAATGCATGTTTGGGCCGGGGCACAAGCTGTGAATGCCGAACTGGCCGAACGAAGTCGCACATTTCTTCTGCGACAGAAGGCTTTCATTTGTGCCGAGCTTGGAAATCTGAGCATGGAGCAAATTCTGCGTCTTTCGGTCGGGCTGAATCAGTCAGGACGGCCCAATATTGATTGGCTACTGGATGATCCTAAGTTTACGACCTACAAGGATTTCGATTCTGGATTCCGTGGAACGAAGAAAGAGCAAGACAACGCAGCAGTTTCAACAAGCGCAATCCTGATTTCTGACGGTGGCTTGCAATCTATTGCCCGACCAGCAGAGTCAGTTTCCCTTGTGCTCAACGCGCTTGGCGATAATCCGCAAGGCAATAGAACTTCTCTTTCCCGACTGTACTACCACAAAAAAGTTGCCGAATCGGTGGAGAAAGTGCTTGCCGCAGTCGCACCCAAAAGGGCATAAAAAGGCAGACATGCATCCGGTCATTCCTATTCTCCAACTATTGCGCGAGCTCTCGCGGGTTGATGGCCGCAAGAAGTTTCAAAAGACTGTCCATATTCTCAAGGAATTGGGTGCGCCATTTCAGGAACGATTCGAGTATTCGTATTATGGAATGTACTCCGCCCAGTTAAAGGGAGAGCTTGACGCGTTGGAACGTGAGGGATTGTTGAAAGAACGTGAGACACTCACTGGAGCGAACACAACCTATGTCATTGAATCAACTCCTGAGTTGGGGAAGCTCTTGGGTGAACTAGGTTTGGAAACACCACCAGCTTGGGTTGAAGTTGCAAAGCAACTGAATAAACTTTCGTCCCAAGTATTGGAGGGCATCAGCACGATTTTGTTTCTTCGGAAAACTGAAACCGACGATGCAGTTGTTCGCCAGCGGCTGCTAGTGCTGAAACCGCACCTTGCCTCAGTCGCAGATAATTGCCTCGTCGAAGTGGGCCGTCTTCCGAAGCCCGCCTGAGTAGGTGGAAGTTTTTTAACTCGGAGCGAGCCGCGTTCCTTTTTCGCGGTTAATCAGCCGCAATAAAAACTAAATCTCCTTCACCACTTCCACGAAGCGGTCCACTTCGGCCTTGGTATTGTAGAAGTAGAAGCTCGCGCGGGCGGTGGATTCGACCCCGAGTTTGTGCGTGCCAAACATCGGTGCGCACATGAAGATCGGCTGGATTCATTCGCATCGCGTGTATCGAGCACCACCCGGACGCACGCGACGCACCCGAGAAATAGATTTGCGCGAAGCGACCACCCGCTATCATCACGTTCATCCGGTGGCTCAAGTTATCCGGCATTTCAGCCGATATGCTTCCGGGGTTGTGTGCCATGTGCATGTGCGGCGACGATTGATTTCATTCCATGAACGAAGAAAAACTGAACACGGATCAAAAGGCTCTCCAGATCAATCTCGACAAGGCCAAATACGGCACGTTCGCCGAAATCGGCGCGGGCCAGGAGGTGGCGCGCTGGTTTTTCCGTGTCGGCGGCGCGGCGGGGACCGTCGCCAAGACGATTTCCGCGTACGACATGACCGTCAGCGACGCGATCTACGGCACAGCCGACCGTTATGTGAGCCGGCAACGCCTGCAAGCCATGCTCACGCACGAGTTCAATCTCGTCATCGAGCGCCTGGACAAGCCGCGTGGCGACAAGACCGCGTTCTTTGCTTTTGCCAACACCGTGGCCACGCGCAGTTTCACGCGTCAGGACGAAGGCCACGGCTGGATGGGCATCCGGTTTCAGGGCGCGCCACGGCAGCGTCCGTCTGAAATCATCGTTCATGTCCGGTTGCTCGATGCCGAGGCGGTTCGCGAACAGGAGGCACTCAGCATCGTGGGAGTGAATCTGATCCATGCAGCCTTTTATCAAAGTACCAGCCCGGTGAATCTGATCCGTTCGTTGATGGACGGATTGTCGCGCGACCGCATCGAAGTGGACATGCTGAGGTTTTCCGGCCCGAGCTTTGCGGGTGTTGACAACCGCCTGATGTCACTCCAACTCGTGGAACAGGGATTGTCCGACGCCGCGTTGTTCACCGCCGATGGTGAAAGCGTCATCCCCAGCGAAATGCTTTACAAGAAGGCTGTGCTCGTCGAACGCGGCAGCTTCCGGCCGCTCACCAATCCGATGCTCGACATGCTGGATCGCTCGCACGAGCAGTTCATCCAGGACAAGGCGCTCGCAGGTGAAACCCCCGTGACCTTGTTGGAGATGACATTGAAACAACTCCAGGTCAGCGATGTGATTGATCACGGCGACTTCCTCGACCGGGTGGACACGTTGCGCGCAATGAACCGCCCGGTGCTCATATCGAACTTCCGCCGTTACCATCGCCTCGTGCAATACCTGTCGCGTCACACAAACAAGAGCATCGGTCTGCCGCTCGGTCTCATGAGGCTCAGGGATGTTCTGGACGAAAAGAATTACACCGATCTCGGCGGCGGCCTGATGGAATCGCTCGGCCAGTTGTTTCGTAACGGCGTGAAACTGTACATTTATCCGTGGCTGAGTCGCGAGACTGGCAAGATCAACACGCTCGAAACTTTCCAGCCTGCGCCGCAGATCAGTCACCTCTACGCGCATCTCGTCATGAACGGTTTCATCGAACAGATCAAAAACTTCAATCCCGATTACCTCGCGGTCAGTTCGAGCGGCGTCATCGAGAAACTCCAGGCTGGCGATGCCTCATGGGAGAAACAAGTGCCCGCGCCCATAGTGGACGTCATCAAGGCCAAGAAGCTGTTCGGCTGCAAGTGATGTTGTCTTGGTGGAGTGCGCCCGTCCTCGGGCGCAGCAGTGTGAACATTTCAGGCGCTCTCACTCAAACAGTCAACTCAGCCATCCTTCCAAAATTGCTGCGCCCGAGACGGGTGCACTCCGGTGCCAATTCTTTCAAACAGGCTCTTACAGTTCCGCCCCACGGCCCGCCTGCTTCAGCGCGCGGCAGATGCGGATGTGTCCGTAGGGATGCCGCCCACCGAGCTGTTCAAACACCGGACTCAGTGATGCCTCGCGATGTTTCGCCAGTGCTGCGGCAATTTCCTTGCGCGCCCGGGGTTGAATGATCCGGTTCACGTCAACCGCTTCACCTGCGAGAATTGCCTCTTCGAGATGACCGAGGATGGTTCCATCCTTCACGCCACGAATGCTCGCAATCTCCGCCACGGATTTTCCCTGCCGGAAAAAATGCAGGGTCTCACGCACCGTGTCCGTGAGTCGCGAGCGTCGCGGAGCAGGCGCGGCAACTGGTTCGTTGAATGAATCGTCGGCAAAGATCTGCCGCGGATTGGAACTCAGATGCGACGCAATTTCACCGAGGAATATCACCCCGAATTCACGAAGCTTCTTGTCACCCACACCGCTGACGCGGGAAAACTCCCGGTCGCTGGCCGGATACAATCTTGCCATCTGCCGCAGCGACACGTCCGAGAAAATAATGTAGGACGGCACGCCGCGTTCGTCCGCAAGTTGTTTGCGCAGGATGCGAAGTCTCTCGAACAACGCTTCGTCACACGCAATTTCACCGGCCCGATGCTTTTGAGGTTCTGTGGGTGCGACAGGTTTTGTGAGCGTTATCTTTTGTCTGGATTTGAGCGCGGCCAGACCGGCATCTGTGATTTCGATGATACTGAACTTCTCCGTGTTTTGAAACAGCAAACCGAGTCGCACAAGTTCGCGACCGATTGCACCCCACTCTGCGCGCGTATGTTCGCCGCCGATGTTGTAAGTGGAAAGCGATTCATGACCGAACTTGCGGACCTTCTCCGTGTCCGCACCAGTGAGCACCTCCACGACATGATTCAACCCCACGCCGAAGTTGCTTTTCTCGCGGATGCGATAGACGCACGACAAAAACTTTTGCGCGGCCAGGGTGCCATCCCAAGTCGCGCGAGGAGAAAGGCAGTTGTCGCAGCCCGTGCAATTATCTTCCTCAAATACTTCTCCAAAATAACCCAGCAAAAACCCGCGACGGCATGATGCCACTTCGGCGTAGTGAATCATCTTCTCCAGTTGCGCGCGGGCGATCTCGCGTTCCTTCGGGTCGGGCTTCTCGTCAATGAACCTCATCTGTTTGATGCGGTCGCCGGGACTGAACATGAGCAGACACTCGCCCGGCAAACCGTCGCGACCGGCCCGGCCCGTCTCCTGGTAATAGCCCTCGATGTTTTTTGGCAGGTCGTAATGAATCACGAAACGCACGTTCGGTTTGTTGATGCCCATGCCGAACGCAATCGTGGCGCAGACCACGCGCACTTCGTCGCGAAGAAACGCCTCCTGATTCTTCGAGCGTCCATCGCCCTCGATGCCTGCGTGATAGGGCAATGACTTGATGCCGTCCTCGCTAAGTTTGCGCGCGATATCTTCTGTGGTCTTGCGGGCCTGACAATAGATGATTCCACTCTCGCCCTTGCGCGAGTTGATGAACGAAAGAATCTGTTCGTAAGCGCCAGACTTGGCCGCGACGCGATAGGTCAGGTTGGGACGATTGAAGCTTGCCACGAAACAACGCGGCTCGTGCAGGCGCAGTTGCTTGACGATGTCCTCGCGCACACGTTCCGTGGCCGTGGCGGTGAGCGCGATGAACGGGATGTTCGGAAACATTTCACGCAACGACGAAATCTGCCTGTACTCAGGACGGAAATCGTGACCCCACTCGCTGATGCAATGCGCCTCGTCAATCGCGAACGCCGTGACGTTCCATTTTTTCAAGTCTTCGAGAAACCCCGACAACATCAAGCGCTCAGGCGCAACGTAGAGCAGCTTGAACTCTCCGTTGTGCAGCCCGCGCAATCGCAATCGCGACTCGCCTGCTGCGAGGGAAGAATTCAGAAACGTGGCAGCCACGCCTGCCGCCTGCAACGCGTCCACCTGATCCTTCATCAGCGCGATCAAAGGTGATATGACGACGGTGAGTCCGGGCCGTATGAGTGCGGGAAGCTGGAAGCAGAGCGATTTGCCACCGCCTGTGGGCAGCACCGCGAAGACGTCCCTGCCAGCGAGCGAGTCGCGGATGATTTCCTCCTGCAATGGCCTGAACGAACTGAAACCAAAGAACTGTTTCAGCGGGTGAAAAAGATCTCGAGAAGGCGAGTTCAAGCTTTGGTTTGCTGCTTTTGAGGCTGGATATGCGTAATCATCTTGAGAGCCTCCTGAATCGGCAAAGACTAAAAATCCAATAGTTGAATCAAGTCAGGCACTGAAACACGGTGATGGAAAGCCACGTTTCGCAGAATGCTTTTCAACGTGCCGATCTTGATCGGGCTGTGGTTGGGAATGACCTCGTGATGTTCCCCGCCTTCCTGGGTTGTGATTCGCAGGTGCGAGCCGGACTGACGCGTGACCACATACCCGAGTTTGCGCAGCGCCTTTGCCAGTTCTGCACCGGAAAGATCGCGCGGCGTTTTCATCTTGCCAACACTTCATCGCGCACGAAATGAAGCCGGATCAGCTTGGGCGCTTTCTCCGGGTCGTCAAAAAAACAACTGACGGCGTCGCGCACCATCGAGCGCAATTCCTCCAATGTCTCGGCCTGCGTGGTGATGCCGTGGCCGAGAGCCGTGGCGCAATATCCGCCCTCGTCAGCTTCAGCAACCTCGAAGATGATTTCGGAACTCATGCGACCACCATGCCCGAAGCGGTTTGAACTGTCAAAAGCCCTTTGACGCATGTGCGCAACCATTCACCGGGCGAATCGTGAGATCGTCATAGCGCGGAGTCACGAAACAGTTTCTATCTCAGTGCTCGATGGGAGGAAATGAATTCCTAAGAGGCGACCTCCGCGCACCGGTGCGATTTTGCAGGTCTAGGATCGCACCTGCGTGAATTCGCGGCTGACGGCCTGCGGCGGCAGGTGAAAAACCCGTCAGGCGATTAAGACAAGCGGGAAACAAGTCAACATGCAAATGGATAAAAACGCATGTTGCTGCCTATTCCATTATTTGGCCGCTTTTCGTGACGCGTGCTTCCGTAATATCGAGATGATCTCATCGCGAGGTCCATGAAACCGGACATGCAGCTTCTCTGTACAGCCATCGAGAAGCTCCACGAGCGCACACCTGTCTGTCGTGATGATGTCCGCCGCGAACTCGAGAAATTCAGTAAGCGCACGCAGGTCATTGAGTGATGAGTGCTCGAAGTGGCTGCATCGGAGCAAGACCGAACACATCTTTGGAGTGACGCTAGTATGGTCGAAAAGGTAGAAGACGGTGTTGTGGTCGTCTGGGTGGTCGGGAAAGGTGACGCACAGCCGCTCGAACACAGCGAACAACGGCGTGCCTTGCAACAAGTGCGCTGGTGCGCGCCAGAAAGCGTGCTCTATGCAAATACTGCGTTCAAAATCCACATACTCCTGCTCCCAGTATTGATCTTCGGTGGCGGGCATAGTGCGGTTGACAGTTACTTGGCTGCTTACGATTCAGCCAGTCCACTTTCATGGAGTCACAGTATGCCGGTCGTAAAACCCTGTCCAGAATGGTTTCGGTTCAGAATTCAGAACGCTCCAGAAAGCTGCTTTCCAAGAATTGCTGAAAGGTCTTTCGCTTCGCCACCACGTCGTTGTGTTGAAGATCGGTGTGCAGGAAGACGAGGGCGTTGGTCTTGAGTTGTGCGCCTGACACCGCAAAGTCTTCCGCTGCAAGAAATCCAGTTCCACGAGTCTTGAGTCGTTCCATCATCCGCTCAGAGTCGTCCTTCGTGCCACCATGGTCGGTGTAGATGTTGAGCAAGCGACCCTGTTTGCGATCCGACCACGCAAGAAACTTGTCCGTCTCCGCATAGAGAGCATCGAAAAGCCAGACCTCTCTGATTTTCTCCATTACCCCGCCGCGATCCACAATGGCAGACATGACGCGATATCCGCCGCTGTGACCGGAGAGAATGATGCGGCCTGGAAACCAGTCCTTCTGTTTGAACACGCCGCGTTGTTTGAGCGTGGCGACTGTCTCGTCCATGAAGCGCGCAAAGCCTCCCGGGTCCTCCAGTTTGCCGCCGCTGGAATCCGGGGCATCGTGTGGACCCTCCGGAACGACTAGCACGGCGTTGCGGCCGCTGGCGGTCAGTTGTTCGATGAGTTTGAACTGTTCCAGCGTGCCGGCAACTGTGTTACCCCAACCGTGAAAGTGGATCACAAAATCCACGCGGTTTGTTTCACGGAAATGCTTTGGAACAAACAGCGCCACCGTTCCGTCTGAATAGTGTTTGTCCGCCGGATAATGAACGTTCTTGTAGGTATGGCCGTTGGTGCGGCTGGCGTGCGGGAACGGAGCGGTGACAAATTGCGTGACGATGAGTCGTCCGTAGGCTGCGAAGGATTGTTCGGGCGAATCCGCGCAGCAGATGGCACGGGAGACCAGGACAACTGCGAGAGCGACCGGGACAATTTTCATGGCACGAGCATGTCGTGTCGTCGCTGCGAGGCAAACAGAAAAACCATTTCAGTTGAGGATGGATTGCGCCGATGCAGAAGTGTCGAGAGCAAAGGCGCGGAGTGTGAGAACAGGACACGATTGTCCCCTCCTTGTGAAGCGGCATACGAAATCCAAAGCAAGGTTGCATCACTGCCCGCAGACTTCTAGTCTGGCCAGCAGATTGCTAAGAACAAGCTGCTCCGGCATGTCGTAACCAAGGTCGGGGAGTTGTTGCGGACACAAAGACGAAACATGGCAAGCACAATGACTCAAGGCGAAGAGGCCCAGTTGGCGCAGACGATTGAAATGTTTGAGGTCATCACTCAAACACAGCCACACGACTATCAATCGCTCGAAATCCTCAAGGAAGCTTACAGCAAGCTGGGGCGCGACCTGGACGTCATCAACACGTCCAAACGAATTGCCGAGGCCTACGTGCAGATGGGCCAGTTTTCCTCGGCCATCCTCGAATACGAAACGATTCTCCAGAAACATCCAGAAAACCCGGAGGTGCAGGCTGCGCTCAAGCAGATTGAAAGCAAGGCCAACAACATCACCGCCGACCCCGGCAACCTTGGCGAAACGGCCTCATTCACCAAATCCGCCGACGGACGCGGCCTCAAAAAGACGACGACAGGCCGTATTCCGACATCCGAGGTGGACGATGGTCGCAAGCAGATGTACAAGATTTTCGTGGATGGAAAGCTCGTCACGGCTGCCGACTTCGATCTGTGCTGGAAGACGCACGACTTCTCCGTCCCGCCCGACGGTGTTATTGAACCTTTCATTCAAGCCATAGCCGACAAGGGCCTGGTGCTGCCGGACGCATCGTTGAAACTGTTGAGCGACCGCACGCGGCTCGGCTACCTCCCGATGGAGAAGTACGACATTGACATGGATCTCGCGCGCAGTTTTCCGGCGGAGACGTGCAGGCGCTGGTGCGTGCTGCCATTCGATCGCATGAGCAAATCCATTCTTGTCGCCACTGCGAATCCCTTTAATCATCAGGCTGCCAAGGAACTCTCCGAGGCGACCAACAACCGCCTGCTCTGGTATCTGGTTCCACCCGCCGACCTCATCAATAACCTCCGCAAAGTTTTTCGCTAAACCATGCCTCCCGTAAAATCATTTGGAGAACGCATCGCTGACGCCCTCATCGAGGACGGACTGTTGAGCACCAAGCAGGTCGAAGAATTATTGGAAAAACAGAAGAAGGAAGGCACACGCTTCATCAAGCTCGTCACGGACAAATCCTACGTCAGTGAACAGGACCTCACTGTTTCCATGGGACGCGTCCTGAACGTTCCTCCCATCAACCTCCAACGCGTCACCATTCCGCCGGAAGTGGGGGAACTCATCCCGCGCGAACTCGCCAACAACCACAAGATCGTTCCCATTGCGCGGCTCGAGAACAAGCTCTTCATCGCGATGGCAGACCCGCTCAACGTCCTCGCCGTGGACGACGTCAAGCGGGTCACAAAACTCGAAGTCGCGACGATGATCGCCTCGGAAAAGGCGATTCTTGACAAGCTCGCCAGCCTCGATGCCGCCAAGAGCGGCAGCATGGAGGACATCATTCTCGATGCGCAAAAGAAAGGCTCGGAAGACGACGCGAACAGCCTTGAGCAGGTGAAGGAACAGATGGACGAGGTCAACCTCGACCAGCTCGCCGCCTCCTCCGAGGAAGCCCCCGTCATCAAGCTCGCCAACATCATCCTCGTCCAGGCCGTCAAGGATCGGGCGAGCGACATTCACATTGAGCCGTTCGAGAAAGGCATGCGCCTGCGCTACCGCATTGACGGCGTGCTCGTGGACGCCACTCCGCCGCCGAAACAGATGCAGCTCGCGCTCGCGTCGCGTTTCAAGATCATGTCCAGCCTCGACATCGCCGAACGCCGCCTGCCGCAGGACGGCCGCATGAGGGTGCGCGTCGGCGGCAAGGACTTTGATTTGCGCGTCTCCATCATGCCCACGGTTCACGGTGAAAAAGTCGTGCTTCGCGTGCTCGACAAATCGAACCTCTCCGCCAGCCTCGACAAGCTCGGCCTCGACGTGGACACGTTCACGCGGTTCAAGCATGCGATTGACGCCCCGCACGGTTTGATCCTCGTCACCGGCCCGACCGGCTCCGGCAAGACCACCACGCTTTACTCCGGGTTGAACGAACTCAACAGCCCGGTCTATAACATCATCACGGTCGAAGACCCGGTTGAGTTTCAAATCCCGGGCATCAACCAGGTGCCGGTGAAAAAGGAAATCGGCCTCACCTTTGCCAACGCCCTCCGCTCCATTCTCCGGCAGGATCCGGACATCATCATGATCGGGGAAATCCGTGATACGGAAACAGCGGAGATCGCCATCGAAGCCGCGCTCACCGGCCACCAGGTGCTCTCGACGATGCACTGTAACGACGCGCCCGGAGCCATTGCGCGCCTTGACGACATGGGCATCGCGCCATTCCTCATTTCATCGTCCGTCATCCTTTCCTGTGCGCAACGCCTCATGCGCCGGACCTGTTCGCATTGCAAGGAGCCGGTCATCTATCCGCCGAAGATGTACCAGGACCTTGGGATTGATCCGAGCACGTTGGACGGCGTCACGCTCTACCGCGGACGCGGCTGCGACCGCTGTAAGAACACCGGCTATGCGGGACGCCTCGCCATCATCGAAGCCATGACCGTCAGCGACGAAATACGCAAGCTCGTCATCGCCCGCGGCAGCACCCGGGAAATGGGCAAGATCGCCGTCAGTCAGGGCATGAGAACGCTCCGCATGGTGGCGCTGGATCGTGCACGTGACGGAGCCTCCACGCTCGAACAGGTTCTGCTCCTGACAGCCTCACACTGAACGCGGTACGCGCGGCAAGTGGCGAGGTTCGATTGTGATCGGCGGGCACTCACTCTGAACCGGTGAGCGCCACCAGCGAAACTTCTGCGGTTCATATCAAACCCGCCTGCGAGGTGTTCTGTTCTGGGAACTGCTTCGCTGCCAGGGTTAGAAATTCCTCCAGCACACGCGACGTGTTCTGCCGTCGCCAGATCAGTGCAAATTCCACCCACACCTTCGGCTTGATGAGCGGCCGCCACACGATGCCGTGGATGCGTTCGACCTGCTCAAAGTGTGGCAACACACTGACGCCCGCCCCCACCGACACCAAACCAAGCATGGTGGTCGGATACCCGCCAACTTCGGTGACCACTCTCGGGTGAAAGCCCGCGTTTGCACACAATCGGAAAAACTCGTCGTAAAACTCGGGTCGCGATTCACGCGTACAGAAAACAAAATCCTCATGACGCAGGTCTTCCAACACGAATTCGCGCCGTTTGGCCAGCGGATGTTTTCGTGGCAGCACGACCTTGAACGGCACTCGCCAGATGATGCGCTGCTCCATGCCGTCCACATGCACAGGCATGGTGACAAAGCCGACATCAATTCGCGAATCCCGCAAGGCCTTGAACTGTTCCGGCGGCAGGCCGTGAAAGAAGTCAAACTCCACCTTCGGATGCGACTTGCGAAAAGCCGCAATCAATGGCGCGAGATAGTTCAGATGGAGTCCGCTCGGAAAACCAATCGCGAGCCGTCCTGAAACAGCGCCCGCAGCGAAGCGGGCTTCATTCGCAGCCTCGGCAGCCTGGGCGAGAATGGCGCGGGCCCGTTGATAGAGCGCCCGGCCTGCACGGGTCAGCTGTACTCCGGAACGATTGCGTTCAAAAAGCGGCGTTTGAAGTTCTTCCTCGAGATCATGAATCTGACGGCTGAGTGCTGGTTGCGCCACGTGTAATCGCCCCGCCGCGCGCGTCAGATTAAGCTCTTCCGCCACCGCCACGAAGTACCGCAGATGCCGCAGTTCCATGCGCGCATCATACCCGGAAAGCATGGCCGGACCAAGAAACAAGGTATTGGCCGGATGTCGCCATGGTGAGTTACAAGAAGAGTGGAGACGGATATGAATGCAACCAACATACAAGCCAAGACTGACCCAACTGCGGGCGCGGAACTCAAGGTTCTCACCTCTGCGCCTTTGACTGAAACCCGCACAAACACCACGGAGACATCTTCGCCGCTGCTTCCAAACCGGAATCAAAAGATTTCCTATGGACTCGTGATCGCCGCTGTGTTGCTGACAACGGGCGCTGCCGGATTTTATTGGTGGAATTACACCCATACCTGGGTTTCCACAAACAACGCCTTCGTGGCCGGTCACATTCACACAGTCAGCACGCGCATCGCGGGCAGCGTGAGCGAAGTCCTGGTCAGCGACAATCAACAGGTCGAAGCAGGCGCAGTTCTCGCGCGACTCGACGCAAACGACCTCAAGGTGCTTCACGAAAAATCCCAGGCTGCCCTCGCGCAAGCCGACGCGCAGCTCGCACAGATTCGCGCCCAGGTCACACGCGACGAAACCGTCGCCAGCAAGGCGGAATCAGATTTTGACCGGGCGAACAAATTGTCTCACGACACAAACGCCGTCTTGTCCAGGCAGGAATTCGAGGACGCAAAAGCCGCGCTCGACGTCGCACGCGCATCGCTGAACGCAACCAAAGCCTCGGTGCTGGCTGCGGAAGCACAGGTCAAAGCTGCAACGGCACAGCTTGCGGATGTCGAATTGCAATTGAGCTACACTGAAATCGTCGCGCCAGCCGCCGGACGCGTCGGACGCAAGAACATCGAGGTCGGCAACCGCGTGCAACCGGGGCAATCGCTGCTGGCAGTGGTGCAACCCGACGTCTGGATCACCGCGAACTTCAAGGAGACGGAGATCGCACGACTGAAAGCCGGGCAGTCCGTGAAGGTCACCGTGGATGGTTTTCCCGGACAACATTTCAGCGGACGCGTCGAGAGCGTTTCTCCGGCGAGTGGCGCACAATTCGCCTTGCTGCCACCGGACAATGCGACGGGCAACTTCACCAAGATCGTCCAACGCGTGCCGGTAAAGATCGTCTTCGACGCAGCAAGCATCCGCGATTTCTCCGGCAGAATTGTTCCCGGCATGTCGGTGAATGTGAAGGTCAGAATTCGTTCGTAAAGCCGCGCCAGTCCGATGACCACTCAATCAACATCAAACGTCCGCACGATCTTTCCACTTTCAGGCGGAGATGCACAGATTGAGCATCCACCCGCCTCCGAACACGTCTCGCTGCGACGCTGGGTTGCGCTCTGGGGCGCGATGCTCGGCGCATTCATGGCCGTGCTCGACATCCAGATCACCAACTCTTCCCTGCCCGACATTCTCGGCTCGCTCGGCGCAACGCTCGATGAAGGCTCGTGGGTTTCGACAAGTTATCTCGTCGCTGAAATCATCGTCATACCTCTGACTGCGTGGCTCGGCAGCGTGTTCGGCACGCGACGTTACCTGCTCACCAACACCGTTCTCTTTCTCCTGAGTTCCATCGCGTGTGCGTTTGCGTGGAATCTTGGAAGCATGATCGCCTTCCGCATGTTGCAAGGTTTCACCGGCGGCGTGCTCATCCCGATGGCGTTCACGCTCGTGCTCAAACTGCTGCCGCCTGCGCAACGACCGCTCGGTTTCGGACTGTTCGGCATCACGGCCACGTTCGCGCCCGCCATCGGCCCGACCATCGGCGGCTGGCTCACGGACAATTACGGCTGGCCCGCGATTTTCTATCTCAATCTCATTCCCGGCGCGATGATGCTCGCGGCCATCGGTTGGGGATTGGACGCTGAAAAACCGAAACTCTCCCTGCTGCGTCGCGGCGATTGGTGGGGCATCGCCACGATGGTCATCGGGCTTGGCTCGTTCATCGTGTTCCTCGAAGAAGGCAACCAGAACGACTGGTTCAATTCCCGCATGATTACCACGCTCGGCGTGACGGCAGCGGTGTTTCTCGTCACTTGCGTCGTGATTGAACTCAAACACCGCGAACCTTTCATCAACCTGCGATTGCTCACGCGACGCAACTTCGGCTTTGGCGCAGTGGTGAGCATGGCGTTCGGATTCGGCATGTATGGCGCGACGTATCTGCTGCCGATGTATCTCGCGCAGGTGCAAGGTTACAACGCGCAGGAAATCGGCTGGACGATCATGTGGAGCGGCGCGCCGCAATTGCTGATGATGCCCATCGCCGCCGGATTGCTTCGCAAGTTCGACGCGCGCTGGCTGCTGACGGTGGGGCTGGGATTCTTCGCCGCAAGTTGTTTCATGAATTCCACGATGACGAACCTGACCGCCTACGATCAACTCAAGCTCGCGCAACTCATCCGCGCCATCGGAATGCCGCTGACCATCGTGCCGCTCACGGCGCTGGCCACCGGTGGGATTGAATCAGAACAAACCGGCTCGGCATCGGCGCTGTTCAACATGCTGCGCAATCTCGGCGGCAGCATCGGCATCGCGCTGCTGGCGACACAACTGGACTTGCGCGAGAAATTCCATTCCGTCCGCCTCGGCGAAAGCGTGAGCGCGTTCAGTGCTGCAACACAGGAACGACTCGACGGCTTAACGCAACACTTCATCCAACTCGGCGCGGACGGCGTGACCGCAAGCCGCCAGGCACTGGCCGCGTTATCCAGCATCGTTCGACGTGAAGCCTACGTGATGTCCTACGGTGATTGCTTCTTCATCGTCGGCGTGGTGATCGCCGCGATGATTGTTTTCGTCTGGTTCTGCAAACCGTCGAAGGGTGCAGTGTTGGTGCACTAATGAGACGCCCTCGCTCTGACTGTCCCCGGGTTCATTTCCTGAAGAACAACCACCACACCACGGCCAGCATCGGCAGCATGTAAGGCAACGTGAACTTGAACACATACCCAAGGAAGGTGGGCGTGTGAACCTTCTGCTGTTCGGCGATGGATTTCACCATGAAGTTCGGACCGTTGCCGATGTAGGTGCAGGCGCCAAAGAACACTGCGCCCACACTGATGGCCACCACGCTCGTTGCATTCGTCATCAGCAGATGCGGAAGGCTCCCGTCATGCGTTGCGCCCATCAACGCCTCCAGAAAACACAGATACGTGGGCGCATTGTCCAGCACCGCTGAGAGTCCGCCGCTGCCCCAGTAAAAGAATCCCGGCGTCGGGCTGCCGAGCTTGTCGGCGTTCAGCGCGAGCCAGTCCAGCGCGGGCATCATCGTGGCGAAGATTCCGACGAACAGGATCGCCACCTCTTGAATGGGATGGAAATTAAAATGGTTCGATTCGTTGACCGACTCGCGCGTGGTGAAATACGAACCGA
>JABFSR010000133.1 GCA_013140495.1 Verrucomicrobiota bacterium | reverse complement strand
AGGATAGCGTTGCGCAAAAGCACGAGAATCGAAAAGAGCGTGAGTTACATTGCACCGTCCGCCGCCGGAAATCCGAACCTTATCCAGAAACCGTGCGGTCTTTTCGAGCACCACGACTTCCGTGCCTGGAGACGACTCCGCGCAAGCGATGGCTGCAAAAAATCCCGCCGCCCCGCCGCCTACCACGATGATTCCCCGGTTGTTCACGATGTCCTGGAACGCGAACAGCCTTGTCCGCGAGTTCCGCGATTGTGGTTCGCGCGGACAAGGCTGTCCGCGCTCCGCTTTGTTGCCACACGATTTTCCCGCGCGTTATTCATTCGTCTTGTTTCTTCCCGGCCAGAGCCATTCACAAAATCCCAGATGATAGCCCGTGCCCAAACGCATCGCACCGCTACCGCGCACCATCGTGTCGGCTGTGAGCACGAAGAGCAACAACCAGTCGAACGTCTGTATAGTCGGCGAGGAAAAAACCAGCATGAGCAAACCGCCGTGCAACCAACCGACGAAGATTCCTTCCACCACCCAGAAATGAAAGAGCATCACCACCGATGCCTTCGTGATTGAGGACGGCTCGAATCCGGCCCGATGCAGCGGCCCGCGTTTAAAACCGGACCAGCACAACCCAAGCAAGGGATAAAACGGAAGTAGTAGAAAGTTGACTGCGTCGCCCCGCCGCGCCCGCACCGCATCACGGTCACGCTCGGCGACATAGTGTTTTGTGTAATACACCACCTCGGACGACTCCTCGCGAAGTGTTTCAGGCCATGGAGAAAGTTCATACCGCATCACAAACGGCAACCCGGCTTTTGACATTGAGCGCAAAAAATACTTCCGACCCTCGACATAAATCGGCACGAGGCAAAACTCCCGCACCTGCCAGTCCATCGAATGCGACGCAAGAATCACAAGGTAGTCCGGCCCGGTGCAAATTACATCCGACCCAAACTTCATGTCGCAGACCGACGTCCCGTCCTCACGCGAACCGCCGCTCTGCGCGCCTTCCCTTATCATGCAGGGATGTCGCTGAACACCCGGGTGTTTGTTCGCATCCTGATCACCCGCCCCAACGGCGTCGCGTTCCCCTGCGACAGCGAATCGCGCAACGCGGCTTCCTTGCCCTTTCCCGATGCCAGCACCCACACCTGTCGCGCGGCAGCAATGATACCGTAACCGAGCGTGATGCGGTTGGGAGGCGGCTTGGCGACAACCACCGGACGATAAACCTGAGCAAGATTCATCACACCTTCGGATTCGCCCGGAAACAATGAAGCCACATGCCCGTCCTCGCCCATGCCGAGAAAAATCAAATCGAACACAGGCGACCCGTTTGAAGACACCGGAGCGACACGACACAAATTCACCGACGCCTCCCGGGCGGCATCATCAACGTGAAGCTCACCCCGGATCCGATGAATCTTTTCTGAAGCAATTCCCAACGGTGTAAACAGAAGTTCCTGCGCCGCGCGAAAATTGCTTTCCTCGTCCATCGCCGGTACGCACCGTTCATCCGCCCAGAAAAAATGAATTCCTTCCAGTGAAATGCCACGGGCCATGGATTGTTGCACCAGTGCGGCAAAGAACACCTTCGCGATGCGGCCTCCGGACAACGCAACACACCCCACCCCGTCCGCGCCATCTTCAGAAAGTTGGTCCAGCCATGCCCTTGCCACACCATGCGCCAGTTCGGCTTCGGTTTGAAACTGACTCAACTCGATTTTCTTCATTGTTCAAATGGGATTCGTCGCGAATGCGAACTCGATCACCGGATTTCCACCGACGAGATGCTCCTGAATGATCCTCTCCAAAACCTCGGGGGTGCAAGAATGGTACCAAACGCCTTCCGGGTAAACGACCGCTATCGGCCCACGAACACAAACGCGAAGACAATTGGCCTTGGTGCGATACACCAGCGGCGACGCGCCCACCAACCCCAGTTCCTTCAACCTGTTCTTGAGGAACTCCCACGATTCGAGACCGCACTCACGCGAACAACATTTCGGGTTGCCTTGATCGGCACAGAGAAAAATATGGCGCTTGAACTTTTCCAGCCCGAGTGTTTCAACAGCGCTCTGAAGCTCGTCAGACATTTCGATCAATCGAGTTCACTTTGTTTGAGGCATCTGGGCTTTTGCCTCTGCCATCCAGCCGCGAAGTTGTTCCGCCCGCACCTGACTCAACGGATGCGTACGCAAGAATGTCGGTGTGTTGTCACCTTGTTTTTGATTGAACTCGGCGAACCTTTGCCAGAACTCGACCGCAGCTTCTGGATTGTATCCTGCCCGCGCCATGTAGATCAGTCCGATGTGGTCGGCTTCCGATTCTTGATCACGACTGTGTGGTAATTCATAGCCCACCTTCGCACCTATGCCGTAGGCAAGCATTGTCGCCGCCTGCCATCGCGGGTCTGCATACGACACACCCAACCCCACCAACTGTCCGACGCCCTGCACCGCCATGCCCTGCGTCATCCGTTCGCCACCGTGACGCGCCACAGCATGGGCAATCTCGTGTCCCAACACAGTTGCGAGACCAGCTTCATCCTTCGTGATTGGCAGGATGCCGGTATAAACGCCAACCTTTCCGCCCGGCAGGCAGAACGCGTTGGCCTCCTTGCTCTCAAACACAACGAACTCCCACTTCGCATCCGGCATGTCCTTCGCCGCGACCGCTGCTATGCGTTTTCCGACACGCTGAAGGAGTTCATTTGCTTTCGCGTCCTTGCTGATCGGAGTCTGTTTCTTGGTTTCTTCAAAGCTTGTCAGGCCAAGCTGCATCTCCTGGCCCGGCGACATCATGTTAAATTGTGAGCGGCCAGTGACAGGAACGGTATTGCAAGCGGTCAGCGAGGCAGCAACTGCGATGGCAAATAAACCGGCGATGAGTCGCCCGGCGATCTTCCTCAAATTGCGATATTGTTTCATGCAAGGAGCCAAACAGAATCGCAGCGGAATTCAATCACAAGATTTGCAAAAGCGCCAACAGGGAGCGCGAACCGCCGAGTCCGCACATTTCTGAACGGGTGATACGACGTCGGTGCATTGGCTTCCACGGACCCGGCGGTCTGTGCTCTGGCGCACAAGAACAAGCTGGTCGTTACGCCTTGATTCTGTAACCTCTCGTCCGCGACAAAACAAATGAGCGCAGAAAACCAACTCACAAACCGCCAGCGATTCGTGCGGGCTTGCGCGTGCCAACCAGTGGACCGCCCTCCTGTCTGGCTGATGCGCCAGGCAGGCCGAGCGTTGCCGGAGTATCGCAAGCTCAAGGAGACTTACACGTTCGTCCAGCTCGTCCAAAACCCGGAACTTGCGGTTGAAGTTACTTTGCAGCCAGTGCGCCGTTTCGGTTTCGACGCTGCGATTCTGTTCAGCGACATCCTCGTCATCCCCGAAGCAATGGGGCAAACGTATCACTTCAAGGAAACCGGTGGCGTGCAAATGGATTTTGCCGTCACCAGCAAGGCGGACATCGAAAAACTTTCCGTCGAGCAGGTCTGCGACAAGTTGAGCTACGTTGACAAAGCGTTGCGGATGCTCCGCAAAGAACTCGGTGATCAGACGGCGCTCATCGGCTTCACCGGTTCGCCATGGACGCTGGCGACGTTCATGATGGAAGGCGCAAGCGTTCCGAAATACAGCCGCGCCCTGGCGTTGTTTCGCGAAGACCCGAAAACGTATTACGCTCTTGCGGAAAAGCTCACCGCCGCAGTGACCGCGTACCTGCAAATGCAAATCGCCACCGGAGTGGACGCGGTGCAAATCTTCGACAGCCACGGTGGACATCTTGCGGCAACTGAGTTTCAGGATGGTTCGGGGCGCTGGATGAAAGAAATCATTTCCAATTTCGGCGGCAAAGCTCCCGTCATCCAATTCTCCCTCGGCACACACGGCAACTGGCCCGACTTGATTGCCAGCGGCGCGGATGTCCTCGGCATTGACTGGCAAACCGATTTGGCTGAGGCGCGCAAACTAATCCCGGCGCACATCGGTATGCAAGGCAACCTGTCGCCGACTCTTATCGTTGAGGGCACGCCGGAAGTAATTGCGAGTGAAACGACGAAGATTCTCGAAACCATGCGCGGTCGTCCGGGGCACATCTTTAACCTCGGCCACGGTTTGACGCCGGGCGCCAAGCTGGAGAACATTCAGGCGTTGGTTGATACTGTGAAGGCATTCAAATGAAGGTTAATAGTTTGATCAACGCTCGCCCTCACCCTGGCCCTCTCCCCCGAGGAGAGGGAAAAGCGAATGCGCGCTTCTGGCTTTTTGTCTGCACGTCTCGCAAATCCAGCAGTATGATTTTCTGTGAGACGGCGAATGATTTCCCCTCTCCTGGGGGAGAGGGCCGGGGTGAGGGC
>JABFSR010000094.1 GCA_013140495.1 Verrucomicrobiota bacterium | reverse complement strand
ATCCGGCCAGCCTCGCCGCGCCTATCTCGCGCAATACGCTCCCGCACCCATACAAAACAAACCGGGCGAATGGCCGCAGTATTTTGCCGAACCATTCATCCGCGACGGACGCCGCGTGCGTTGACTTTCCACCGCGTGTCGCCAAGACTCAACTCGTGATGCATAAGAAATTCCCGCTTCAGTTGACACGGACTTCCCTGACGATTCTCGCCCTGCTTTGGTTTGCCATTCCAGCACTGTCCGCCGAGGGCAACCAACCGCCAGCTCGCAAATACTCAAACATCGAGCGTCTCGCCTTGCCCCGGCTCAAGGCCGTCCAGGAAGACGTGCTGAAACTCCGCTCGCAGCGCACCAAGATCGCTCCCATGCCCGGCCTGAACGACTACCGTTGCATCCTTCATGCTCATGCCGAGGATTCCACGCACACAGGCGGCACATTACCCGAAATGCTGGCTGACGCGAAGAAGGCCGGGATCAACGCCATCCTCCTCACCGACCATTTCCGTCCTCCACGCGATTTCATTGATGGTCGCTGGCGCGGAAACAAGGAAGGCGTCTTGTTCGTTCCCGGTTCTGAAATTCGCGGCTGCCTCTTGTACCCGGAAGCTTCGGTGCTCGGCAAAATGGAAGCGCCGTTTCCCGAACTGTTGAAGGCTGTGACCGCTGGTGACGGAATGATCTTTCTCTCCCACGTCGAAGAGCGCACAGATCATCCCATGGACGGGCTGACCGGGCTGGAAATTTACAACCGCCACTGGGACGCGAAGAAGGACATGCCATCGCTCATTGCGGTGGCCATGAAGCTCACCGATCCCAAGCAGCTCGCCGAACTCGAGGAAGCCGTGAAGCTTTATCCCGATGAACTGCTCGCCTTCCAATGCGACTACCCGCAGGTGTATGTGGACAAGTGGGACGACGGCACAAAGAAGTTCCGGCTTACAGGTATTGCCGCCAACGATTGTCATCACAACCAGGTTTTCATCGTGAAAATGGTGGATGAGGAAACCGTGTTGCTCGGCACGATCGTGGACAAGGATGACGGATTGCGAAAGATTACCGCCGCACTTCGACCCGGTATCAAGGAAATGACCAAGGGCCACAAGCCGGGCGACATACTCGCAAAGGTGGACATGGATCCGTATCAACGCTCGTTCTGGAACACCAGCACGCACGTTCTAGCACCAAAACTTGATGAACCAACAATTCGCACCGCCTTAAAAGCCGGTCATGCCTACGTGGCCTTCGATTGGATGTGCGAAGCTACAGGTTTCCGCTACGAAGCGACCGGCACTGACGGCAAATCCGTCGGGATCATGGGCGACGAATTGAAATACGTGGACGGTCTGAAGCTCTCTGCACAGTTTCCGATTGCTTGCCAGACACGGCTGCTTCGCAACGGCGTTCAAGTGGCGGAAACTTCTGGCAAAGATCGTGTGGAATTCCCCGTGAAAGAACCCGGCGTGTACCGCCTCGAAGCATGGCTCACCGTGGACGGCGAGCCGCGTCCGTGGATTTTTGCGAACCCCATTTACGTCCGCTGAAGAAGAATGACACTGTGGAAGGCAGGATGGTTTTTGCTTGTCTCCGTTGAAAGGGCAATCAAGGGTTTATCCGTGGTTAGAACAAAACTCCTTC
Organism: Verrucomicrobiota bacterium; assembly: GCA_013140495.1. GTDB lineage: Bacteria > Verrucomicrobiota > Verrucomicrobiia > Limisphaerales > JADLHS01 > JADLHS01. The sequence continues at coordinate 15,722 of JABFSR010000094.1, read as the reverse complement.
CTCGTTTACAAAGTCCGCTTGGAAACAAATCCCAGACGGCGGCGCTCGCGATAATCCTGCTCGCCGTTGCCAGTGGATACGCCCAACCCGCACCGAACGCGCCGGGTGCAGTGAATCCCAGCGAAAACCCGCTCGTGGCGCTGACGCAATTGTCCACTGCCCAGACGCGTCGAGTTTCCAGCACCAGCGCCGACCTGAACAGCAACGGCGACTCGCGGGTCATCAAGGAAGGGCAAACTTTGGTCCTCGCCGAATTGACCGGCCCGGGCGCCATCACGCATATCTGGAACACGATTGCTGCGCAGGATCCATTCGCCGGACGCTCGCTCGTGCTGCGGATTTATTGGGACGGAATGGACAAGCCAAGTGTCGAGTCGCCGCTGGGTGATTTCTTCGGCATCGGCCACGGCGCGGTTGCCAACTTTCACTCGCTGCCGGTCAGCGTCTCGTCCTATGGACGTTCGCGGACTTGCTTCTGGCGGATGCCGTTTCGGAAGAGCGCAAAAATCACCCTCACCAACGAGGCGCGTGGCTACGGCGACGTGGAGGTTTACTACTACGTGGACTGGGAGAAACTGCCCAGCCTGCCGGAGGACGCGCTCTACTTCCACGCCCGCTACAACCAGGCCTTCCCCGCAACGGCCGGCGATTACCCGATCCTGGAAACCAAGGGCCGCGGCAACTACGTGGGCACGGTTTATTCCGTTCACCAGGTCAAGATCGGCTGGTTCGGTGAAGGCGACGACCACTTCTACATTGATGGCGAAACAAAACCTTCGTTGTGCGGCACCGGCACCGAGGATTACTTCAATGACTCGTGGGGCTTCCGTCCTTTCGTCGCGCCCGCACATGGCGTGACATTGTATGAAGGCGTCTTCGCCGGTGACCGCGTGAGCGCGTACCGCTGGCACTTGTCCGATCCGGTGCGGTTCGGTTCCGCGCTCAAGGTTTCCATCGAACACAAGGGCAGCCGCTTCAATGACGCAGGTGTGAAACAGTCGTCCTCCAACGAGCGTCCGGACTGGGTGAGTTCGGTGGCGTTCTGGTATCAAACACCGCCGGTGGCGGACCAAGCGCCGCTGCCTCCAGCCACAAATCGGGTTGCGCCGTACCGCGTACTGCAGGCAAAAAACCTGACCTTCCGCGCCGACCCACCCGCCACCGTGAAGCAGGAGGAGGAAGGTTTGATCTACACGCCGGGCAAGCCCGAAGCGCAGATCGAATTCGATTTTGAAGTGACCGAGCCGGGACGTTACCAGGTTGCCGCCGTGCTGATCCTCTCGCTCTCCAGCGCCCGGTACCAGCCGATGCTCGACGGCCAGCCGGTTGGGCCGGAACTGGACCTTTGTGTGTTGGAGGAGGATTGGACCTGGTTCAGTTTTGATCTCCATGATTTGAAGCCGGGCAAACACACGCTCAAGTTTGTCGGACGTGGCGCTTCGCCACACCAGCGAACGAAAGCTCCGCCACGATTCGGCTTTGGCTTGAATTCACTGATCCTTCTCCGCCTCGAAGACATGGCGGGATATAAGTGAAAAGCGAGCCGATGGAGAATTATTCTCCGCAACTCGAAGCTCCATGCTTCCCTAGACGAGCCTTAAAGGAACTCGGGTTGTATCGCCTTGAAACGTGGCTCAATGCGGACGGCGAATCACAACCGTCGATTTTCGCGAATCCTGTCTGCGTTGCTGACCAGATGGACTGGAGGCCTGACTGATTCGTATAGCTTCCTTTTCTTCTCTGTGGTGTTCACGATGCTTGCGCTTGCGGCGCGATACCCGTCTGCGAAAAGAACTCCCCAAACCTGCTTTGTGGGACTTTGATGTAGTCGTCGAGAACATCGGCGCTTCGCCAATGTCCAAAGAGTGTCTCGCCGGTGTACGCGACATGCATCAGATACTGATAGCCTTGAACAGGCACTGGGAGCTTCTGGACAACAACATGGTAAATGTTCAATTCTGGCTCATTCTTCTCAACATTCGGTCGAGTCTCTTGGGCGATAACATCCGCACCAAGCACTGCCGAGACGCCATTGAGGATTTTCCTCTGATTCAGGTCACCCGATGAATAGACCGCTACCACCTCGTTCTTCCGAGGGAGGTCAACAATCTGCTCGATGCGAGCCTGCGGAACCTCTGTGATCCGCCACTCAGGATTGCCGAAGAAGACTCGGAATTGCTCCTCAGTAATGGGAATGCGCTTCATTTCGCCGAGACAGAGGTGAGCGACCGCCGCCGGCACGCACGGTGGGGCGGGAACGGCGCGTCCGAACTGTCCCCCGGCATCGAGCGGACGAGCGGGGACGGCGCTAGACCGACTTTGCTAGGTCTCTCAAAATTTGTAGATGTCATCGCCACTCTGCAAATCGTTTTGTGTTTTGAGGAACGAAATCCCCTCGTTGGTGAGCATACACTGGTAATTCTCTGGGGAAACGGCAACCAGACCCCGGCTAACCGCAGGAGCCAGACCTCGGAGAAATGCGGAATAATCCGGCGAAAAGGGATGAACACCAAAAGTCCAACGCTTGGAGATGTCCGCTCCGAAACTTTGAGTCTGGTAACGCCACAATGTCCTCAGAATCCTCTTGGATTCCTCGGGCAACTCCGCTGTCGGTGCCGGGGTGGCTGAAAGCGTCTGTGGCGTCTGTGGTGGCAGCGGCGATGACGTCGTGCTTTGTGCCTTCTGCTGATTCTGTGCCAACCAGTCTGAGTAGTATTTGTCCTCCTGAAGCTGGGGTCTGAATGCGGTCTGGAGAAGGAAGACGCAAAAAAGGAAAACGGGAACGCAAGTTACGGCTGCAATCGTTAGCATTCCCGCTATCCAAGTGGGTGTGGTCACATATGCTGCCCCACCGATGAAAACCATGACCAAAATGACAAGGCCGGCAAACCACACCGCCATCAACTGAATAGGGGTGGTAATTCGATGCGGTTCGATTTTCGGCGTATTCATCAAGGCGTGCGTTCACGGATGAAGATCCACGCGATAGAACCGCATGGGGTCCCAGGCCGACTCCGTGTCCACGTAAAACCAGAAATTGGTCGTAAGCGTGTTCGTGGCCAGCGCAGTCCATGCGCTGTTTGTGTTGACATCCTTTGTATAACTGACGACGTATGTATTGCCCGTTTTGCCCCCGATACTCAACCCGGCATACATGTGAATATCTACGCAGGCATCATACACGATCAACGCCGCTGGCAGGCTCTCCGCGGTGCCAAAACTGTTCGAGACCACGCAGGAATAAAGCCCTGACTGGTTCTTCTGGACGTCCGTCAACGAGAGGTTGGTGCTGGTTTGGCCGACCAGCAGGTTCGTGCCGTTGAAAAACCACTGGTAGTTCAAAGGAGGCGCGCCAATTGCCCGCACTGAAAAATCCACGCTCATCCCGATACAACTCTTCTGGCTCTTGGGATTGCCAAGGATCAGTGGCACGTCTCCCGTGATCCAGTCGCAAGCGCCAGGACCTCCATATGCGCCCATGTCGTTGCGCACAGCTCCTTGAGACGGAGGGAAACAAGCGTCGTCGTAAATCGAGTTCGTATTTCCAGCGTCGATACAAGGCGAGGCTGAGTACAGAAGGTAGTCGGTGGGGCTGATGAAAATCGGGTTGCGATTGATGTTTCCATCGCCAGCGTATCCGTTTTGAACATCGGAAAACCCAACCGTTGGCGTTCCAATAATCTGAACGCCGCCGCCATTATTAAAGAATAGGATCGAGTTTTGGATGACCATAGTGTACGCATCCCTGACCCCTTCTGAACCATTATAGGCAATCGTCGTGTTCACCATGTAACCGCGGTCCCCATGCAGTCCAACAGCGTTGTTGGCAGCAATGATACAGTTGGTCATAAAGAGAAAATTTCCAGACTGGAGACCGCCGCCCTGAGTGTCAAAACCCCCGATTGAATTGCCGATGACCAAACATCTATTCATTACGCTCGGCCCGATGAGCACACCGCCCCCTCCGTGTGCATGATTTCCCGCTGAGCATGTATTACTCGAAATCGTGCCACCGCTTATAGTCGTGGGTCCGTCAGCGTAAATCCCGCCGCCCCAGACATTGCCCGGCCCAGTACATTCGTTGAAATCCACGCTTGTACCACTCAACGACACGGTTCCACTACCTCCTGCAACCATGCCGCCCCCGGCTCCGACGCCTTTATTGCGAGTTATGGTACATTTTTCAACTTGCCAGTCCCGGTTCGCATTCCGGAGCCAGATGCCACCCCCCTCTGAACCAGAGATATTAAATGCCACGGTACACCTGTAGAATCCGCTGGCGTTCGTCACAGAGACGGATGGCCGATTGTCGATGCACACCGCGCCGCCAAGCCCAACAGACGAGTTCCCCACAAATGTGCAATTGCTCACGACAGCATCGCTCGCAGTCGCAGCGAATGCGCCGCCGTTTCCGTTTGCTTGATTAGTGCTCACGACTGAGGAGAGTAGTCGACAACTGCTCGCCGATAATTGAATGCCAGCGCCATCATTCTGGGCAGAGTTGCCCACGATGAGGCAATTAGTCACCAATGCGGACGACGATGTTAAGCGCAGGCCTCCGCCTCCAGCAGCAGCCGAGTTGCTCACAATTACGGTGTCATAGATTTCCGAGGTCGTTCCCACTATCGATATTCCCGCACCGGTTGATCCAGAATTGTTGGCGAGAACGCAATTACGAATGCTGACGGGCGTGTAATTAGCACGCACGCCACTGTTGATGGACCCCGTGATCCTGCAGTAGGCCAGCTCAGAGCCAGGTGCCCCGTAGTTAAAATAAACGCCCTGCCATCCGCCCATGCCGTTGGTTTGCGTGAAGAGAATTGGTTCCGGTTCACTTCCTACGGCGTGTAGCGCACCCGCAACCTCGAAAACGTAGTTGTTGTCGAAGTAGATCGAGGCACCCGGCTGAATGGTCAAACCAACAACCAAGATGTCGCCTGTGATGTGGTAAGGCGATTCCGCCTTCGTCCACGTCTCGCCGAAGATCGTGCCGGATTTGTCCGTAGCCCCCAGGTGCATCGGCGTGTTCAATCCAGCTGCCACCAAGCCAACGATCGCGTAGTTGGAAAGGATACTCTGACTTTTCGTGGTTTTCATTATGACCTCACATTTTACGTATTGAAACTTTTCTTCCGCTTACTGCATTTGCGACGAGCAAAATCAGAAGACCGCGCCCTGCCGTATTGGCAGAAATTTGCTCTTTTTTGCCGCTGTGCCTTTGACGGACAACTGGTTCGCGTCTGTCGTCATGCGGCGAGCCTGCGCCTGGGCGTTTTCAACGTCAAGTGCAGATTCAGATGCTTTGCCGCCGAGTGAACGAGGCCGAGGTGACGTTCCACCAGCGCGGCAAACGCCGGCTCGGATTGCGTGGCGGCGAACTCCCGCACCAGCGTCATGTCATCGCTCGTCATCTACCTATACATGGCCGCCCGGCACGGAAACGGACAATCTATTTTTTGACTCTTTGCTGTTTTCGATAAAGCCAGATGAAAGTCAGCAGGTGAACCGCCGGGCAGATGGTGGTTTGGAACGCCCTCACCCCGGCCCTCTCCCCCGGGAGAGGGGGGAAGGCTTTCGAGCCGCTGTAAACACCTTACAGTCGCGGTTGCAGTCACCGCGCTTTCTCGAATCTTGCCAGCAGCCAAACGAAATATTGAAACGTCCACCTGGTCTGGAGGCTGACGACGATTCTCCCTCTCCGCGGGGGAGAGGGCCGGGGTGAGGGCGAGCGTTCACATACCAAGCACACACTCCGCGTTTGTTTGAAAATCATTGTCAGCAACACGAAGACGTTCCACGCTCCTTGGCGTTGAAACGTGAACCAGCCATGAACTTCCTCCGAAGCTCGATTCTCCTGATTGTCGCAGCCGGGTTGCTCCTCGCCGCAACAGTCCACGGCGGCACCGGCCCGGCCACGATCTGCTACTCCGCGCAACCGAACGCCTACTTCAACGACCACGCCGCCGGGATCAAGAAATTTTACGACGGGTTCTTCTTCACGATTGGGAGCTGGGAGGATTGCGCCCAGCGGTTTATCGGCGACAAGGGAACCGAACCGAAGGACAAAACCTGGCTTGAGACGGCCCGCACGAATCTGGCGGCGCTGCGTCAGGCCGGCGTGGCGGAGAATTTCCTGACGGTTTATTTCTCGGACAGCGGGGAGTGGCCTTCCCCAACAACTCTCCTTTCTGAATCCTACACACGCAAAATGACGGCGGAGTTTTCCGCCATTGGCAAGGTGGCGAAGGAACTCGGCTTCCGCGGCGTGTGCGTGGATGTCGAATATGCCTACGTTCGTTACTCGATTGATCACAAGATTTACACCTACACCAATTACACCGTCGGCGATTTGCTGGCCGCCGCCCACGAACAGGGTTACGCATGTGCCGCCGCAATCCTCGACGCTTTCCCCGACGCGCCAATCATTCTTCTGCCCGGGACATTACGCGGTCGGAAGATCGGCGAGGCGTTCCAGCTTGGAATGCTCAAGGCCATGGCTGACCGTGATGCACCCGGCGGCTTGCATCTCGGGGTCGAATACACCTACTGCCTGCACGACCCGGTCACCGCATTGGCCACGACCCGCTTTGAGGATCCCGACATCCCCAATCTGACCGATGCCAGGACCGCCGGCTACTGGCGCCGCCGTTGCACCGTTGCCCCCGGCGTCTGGCCGACACACATGATCGAAACCGGTGGCAAAGATTACCCGCTACAGCCTTGGCAGCAGGAGATGGCCGAGTTGCGTCAGCAGATGGCCATCCTGCGCACTGCTGCCAAACGGTACGTCTGGTCGTTCTCCGGTCTGCCCTCCTGGTATGTCCACACGCCGGAGTTGGAGAAACAATACGGCCTGACCAAGCAAGACCTGAAGCAACCGGACATTGACCTGCGCGACTGGCATCAACTCCTGACGGATAAGCCCGAACTGAAATCCTCCCCGCTCCAACCCATGTTGAACCAAGTCCGGCGGTTTGATCGCGGGCGAATTTCAGGCGAAGAACTTAGCGACGCGTTCGGCACGCCCGGCCGATGGTGGGTGCTGGGTCTGGTCGGCAACCCGCACACGCAGCCGCAATTCGCCGCGATGGAGGCGCTGCAACAACCGATCAATCCGCGCACCGCTTACAACGGACGGGACGGCGCGGTGCGTTGGTTCGCACACGACAATCTCGATCCGCGCGGTGTCACCTCGTGCATCGGCGTTTTTGATTACCGCAACACGGACAACTCTGCCGCGCACTTTGTTTCGTTCGTGCGGAGTCCATCCGAGCGGCGGGCATTCCTGCACACCGGCTGGGACGACGGCATCCTCATCAAGCTCGGCGATCAGGTCATTTTCGACGCGAGCGATTACCCGCCGCGCGGCAAAGGGATGCTTTACCGCGACAAACACCAGTTCGAGAAGCGTGTTTCGTTCACGTTGCCCAAAGGCAGATCGCAACTCTCCGTCACGTCATTGAACTCGCACGGCGGCTGGGTTTTCGCCCTAAGAATTACCGATGAAAACGACATTCCCTTTCAGGACGTGCGGTTCCGTCTGGAGTAAAATCGAATTCAAACTCCGGCTGGTCTTTTGCCTTTGGCTGCTTTGCAACGCAAACGTCAGCACTGCCGAAGTCACCGTGCGCGTCCAGCCAACGCGGGGCGGACCGCAGATTCACGTCAACGGCAAACCTGTGCCGCCACGCTTCTTCTTCGGTGTGCCACGCGGCGGCACCAGCACCATTGATGAACAGTGGACGGACCACGTGTTCGAGTTCACGCCGGGAGCGGACGTCATTGCTGCCGGCACGCTTCACTTTCGATTCGGTCAACTCGCAGGCGAGGTCTGGCTTTCAAACGTGCGTGTGGTGGATGTTGAAACCGGGAACGACGTGATGTCGCCGGGCAGTTTTGCAACGCCGGAAAAGTTCAACGAGGTTTGGAATTTGTGGCCGCCGGGAGAACAGAACATCGTGGGTCGAGTAGCCGTGACGAATGGCGCGCTCCATGTCACTGTGATCAACCCGCCCGGCAACACGTGGCCTGATTTTCATCTGCACAGTCATCTGGGTCTGAGTTTTTCGGTCAACCGAAAATACCGCGTCACGTTCCGCGCGCGGGCAACACCGAAGCGCCAGATTTACCCGGCGGTTTATCAGGTCAACAACGGCGAGTATGTCGGTATCGGCGGTCCGCCCGGACCGTTCCTCCAGCAGGTCGCACTGGCGCGGGATGCAGGTGTCAATCTGGTCTCGTTCAGCGCACCCAACTGCTGGACGCCACCTGAAAAGCCGTTGGACTGGCGGACACTGGACGACCTGTGCCGGCAGATCATCGAGGTCAATCCAAAGGCTTTGCTCGTGCCGCGAGTCAGTGGCTACGCACCGGACTGGTGGCTGCGGCAACATCCGGAAGCCCTCATGATTTACGACACCAACCAGCCCGGGAAATTCGCGTCGGTCTCCCACCGCGGCTATCGCGCCGCCACTGCCGCCCACCTGGAGGAATTATGTCGCCATCTCACGAAAACGTTTCCCAATCACTTCGCTGGCGTTCATCCGTGCGGCCAGAATACGGGCGAGTGGTTCTACGAAGGCTCATGGGAGCGACCCTTGAGCGGTTACGACCCCGCCACGCGTGAAGCGTTTCGCGTTTGGTTGAAGGCGCGAGGCGATGCAAACTTTGCCACCGCCGAACCGCCCAGCTCAGACGAGCGCCGCACTCATCCCAATGGCGTGCTGCGTGACCCAACCCGCGAGAGGCGGCTGATTGAATTTGCGCGCTTCCAGCAACGCGAGATGGCGGACATGGTGCTGGCCCTGGCCTCGGCCGCCCGACGCGGTAGCGACGGCAAGAAGCTCGTCGTTTTCTTCTACGGTTATCATTTTGAATTCCCACCGCTCGCCAACGGCGCAGCGACGAGCGGTCACTACGCCCTCGCGCCGGTGCTGCAATCCAGGGACATTGATATCTTGTGCTCGCCCATTTCCTATTTCGACCGCGAGTGGCTGGGCACGGCGCCAAGCATGAGTCCCGCCGAGAGCGTCCGCAACGCGGGCATTCTCTGGCTCAACGAAGACGACTCGCGGACGCACCTCGACACGCGCACGATTGAGCACGCGCAGGAAGGCGGCCTGGTGAACCTGCGGCAGACTCAACAGGTGATGTTGCGCAACACGGCCCAGGCGGCATTGCGCGGCTTCGGAACGTGGTGGATGGATCTGCCCGGCGAAGGCTGGTTCAACGATGCCGCGGTTTGGGAGGAACAAAAAGAACTACTGCCGGTCGAGCGAGCGATGGTGAAGCGCGCCCGTCCGTTCACGCCGGAGATCGCGGCGATTGTGGGCGAGGACAGCATGTGTCATCTGACTGCCGGTTCGAGCGTTGCCGCGCAGCCGCTGATTTACAATGCCCGCGCCGCGCTTGGAAGATGCGGCGCGCCGTACGGACAATTCACACTGACGGACGCGCTGGCCGGCAACGTGCCCGCAAAACTCCAAATCTTTCTTGCAGCCTGGTCGCTGGCTCCAATTGAAAGGCACGCGCTAATTGACAATCGCCCGCTGAACACGACTCGCGTCTGGTGCTATGCGCCGGGTTATTTGCGGCCAGACCGCAACGATGTTGTCGCCATGAACGAAGTCACCGGCTTCAAACATCGCGCGGTCTCACCCGGCTCGGCGGAGGCAACGCCAACCGAAGCCGGACGCAAGCTGGGTTTGACCAAGCCGTGGGGACCGAAGGAAGCGGTTCAACCCTTGTTCACTGTTGAAGCGGCAGCAGAGGAAACACTGGCAACCTATCAGGACGGCTCGCCCGCCGTTGCACTTCGCCACAACAAGCACGGTCTGGATGTCTTCCTCGGCGTGCCCGCATTGACGCCCGAACTGGTGCGCGCCCTTGCCCGCATGTCAGAGGTACATCTGTTCACGGAAGAGAACGCGTCTGTCTGGGCGGCGGAAGGATTCCTCTCGATTCAGGCGCACAAGACTGGCTCAATTGCGATTCAAACCGGTCGCTCCCGGTCCGTCGTTGACGCGCTGACCGGAAACACTTTAGGCCGTGGACCGAGCCTTACATTTACGATGGAGGCTGGAGAAGTGCGAGTGTTGAAGTATTGAGTCTTCGACCGCATTTGTTGATACAAATGCCAGAGCCGAACAAAGCCCCCGACGTGACTACGGCGTAGTGCGCCACGGATCATCAACCGGCACATAGCCCTTGTGCCAATAAACGGTCTTGAGCTTTTGCAGCTGCAACTTCTCGGCGTGGCCATCCACAAAACCCATCTGAATCGCCCCGGCCAATGGTCGCGCGCTTACAGCCTTCGCATTCCGTTGCAACGGATGGCGCGCAATGCTGATCCGTCCAAGCGAGGAATTGACGTTTCCCAAATAGAGATCAGTGGAAGGAGTATCTGTGATCGCCGGCCAGGTGTCCGGCCAGATCGCATCCATGAAGAAGGGCGTCAACGATGGATGCGTCACCGCAACATCCTTTTGAAAGAACTTGGGGACGTCATTGATCCACGTGCTTATTCCACCGGGCTTGGTGTCATAATAATAGAGCCAGCCGTTTATCGAATAGCTGCCGGCAATTTCCACGGCGCTGGCTCCGCTGCCGGTCGTGCTCCACAGCCACGGGTGCAGGGCCGTTCCTGCCGTGGGATCCGGAGGAGGCGGTTTGCGGGACGAAGCCACGGGACAGAACCGGTTGTCGTTTACCTTTATCGAATAGTCGAGAAGCGTCTTCATCCACAAAGTACCGGTCACGTTGTACTCCAGCGCGCGTCCCGTGTCCTGCTGGTACATGATGGCGGCGGTGGTCAGTTGCTTGAGATTGCTGACACACTTGATCTGCTGCGCCTTTTCCTTCGCCTTGGAAAGCGCAGGCAGAAGCATCGAGGCAAGAATCGCTATGATCGCAATCACCACCAGGAGTTCGATCAACGTAAAGGCAGTCCGCACGACTTTTTGCTTGGAAGAACGGGGTGCTATTTCAGCATGCCAGCCGGCGTTGAGATTCCCAATGACCCATTTGAACCAGTTGCCGGGAAAATGGATTCTCATGCACGGCTCTAAAATCGGCGTTCTCATGGATTGGTGGTGGCGATTCGGAAGCCTAACCGGGGTAATATCAGTCGTCCACTTTCGTTTTGCGCGGGATGAACCTGCGTTCGCGCAACTGCCGCTTCCCAAGTTGACGATTGACCCGCGCCGCGCCTGGAACAAACCTGCGTTCGTTCGTGAGGGAAAGAGCGGACGAAAGGGAAAGACTCAAGTCATGAAACAATTGCTGGAGAAGCAGCTTGCCCATCGGAAATTCTGGCGCGGCGAAGGTCCCTGCCTCCTGCTCATTCCGACGGCGGCAATGGAACAATATGATCTGGCCGGCTACCGCGACCGGTTTGAGAATGCAGAATTGATGTGGCAGGCGGAAATGCGCCGCGCGCGTCCGGTGGTGGACTGGCCCACGGATGGCATACCAACTGTCCGTCCCAATCTGGGAGTCGTTTTTATTCCAGTAATCGCTGGCACAGGTTATCGCATCCCGGAAGGATCCATGCCCTGGCCCGGCGAACCACTCACGAGAGACGCAATTCGAGCCGTCAGGCAACGCGACATCACCACGACCAGGTTGATGCAACTCGCAAAGGAGTTTTACGCCATCCACAAAGCCTGCGGCGAAAGCGAAATCGCGGCATACCATCCCGACACGCAGGGCGTTTTTGACATCGCTCACCTGCTCGCAGGCGAGGATATCTTTCTGCAACTCAGTGACGAGCCGGACTGGGTGCGCGAGTTGATGGAGATTTGTCTCGATCTTTATGTGAGAGTTTCACGTGAGTTGAAGACCACGATGGGGCAAGGCAGCGGCGAAATGATTCATGGTCACGGCACGCCGCAAGGGGTCTGCTTTCCTCATGCCGGCGTCCGCATTAGCGAAGACACGCCGACGCTGCTTTCCCCAAAGATGCTGGCCGAGGTGGTGCTACCCTTCATCGAGCGCGCGGCCGAGCCGTTCGGCGGGGCCTTCGTGCATTACTGTGGACGGCACAATCCGTTCTTTGAACAACTCTGCGCTTGTCCCCAGGTGCGTGCGATTGATCTCGGCAACAGCGAGATGTATGACCTGCACTGGCTGCTGGACAAATGCGCCGCCGGCAACAAGGTGCTCTACAGCCGGGTTGCCGCGCAGCCGGGCGAGAGCTGGGAAACGTACCTGCGACGCATCGCCGAGGTTATCAAGGAAACCGGCGCCCGTGTGATCTTGCGTCCGATGGTGTTTCCTGAAACGCGGGCTGAATGCCAGGCAATGCTCGACCTCTGGCATGAACTCACGGTGTAAACAGTGCAGGCAATAAAGTGGCATTCGCGTATTCCAGAGTGTGTGCTACTGTGCCTTGGCTGACGTGGGCGTGAGTGTTGGTTGATGGTGTTAGTGAAAGGACAGTCAGTTGAGCAAGTCAGTTGACGGTACGGAAGCAGACAGTCAGTTAGTAGATACGCCCACGCCAGCCATACGTTTTTCTCACTCGAATCAACTGCAATTAAATCCGGCATTTACCGGCCTTCGGCTTCGAGTTCGTCCGTCATTTTACTTGTGCCAGGATTGCTTCGAAATCCCGGCTTGATTGACGGCGGAAACAGCCGATAAAGAATTGGCGTGGAGGTATTGATTTCAAGACCCGTGACCGGGTGGTCGTTTTCACGAAACGTGTTTTCGTGCGCTGTTGCATTGTGCCTGATCCTGCTCGGCGTTGTTCAGGCCCGCGCCACCATCGGCGTCGCCTATCAGATGTTGCTGGGCAACCCGAGCAACGCCACTGCCGACACCGACGATCACAATCACTACCTCATTCAACGCGACATCGAAGCGCTTGATTACAACGAAATCCATCGCCAGCCCAATTGGGCAAGCTGGCATCTGACCGCGAGTGATCTCGGTTCGAGCGGGCGCACCGGCACGTTCTACGTGGATACCAGCCTGCCCTCCGGCTTTTACCGTGTGCTCACCACCGATTACAGCGGCTCGGGATACGATCGCGGTCACATGTGTCCTTCCGGCGACCGCACCGCAAGCGTCGCCATCAACGAGGAAACATTCTTGATGTCCAACATGATTCCACAATCGCCTGACAACAATCAGGGCATCTGGGCAAACCTGGAATCCTACTGTCGTACGCTCGCCTCCGCCGGAAATGAAGTTCTCATCACCTGTGGTCCGGAAGGCTTCGGCACGAACCACACTGCGTCCAACGGTCAGATTCCCATCGCCAGCAACGTCTGGAAGATCATCGTGGTGGTGCCGACCGGCAGCGGCGACACGCTGGAGCGCATCGCGAACACAACCCGTGTCATCGCCGTGAACATTCCAAACATTCAGGGGATTCGCACCACACCGTGGCAGAATTATCTCACATCGGTGAATCAGTTGCAGACCAACACCGGCTATACATTCTTCACCGCGTTGAACCCGGACATCGCCGAAATTTTGCGTGCCAGGGTGGACGGCGCGCCAGCCTGCGGCATCACAAACTTCACGCCCGCCGGCGGTGTTGCCAACAGCACCGTCGTCATTCGCGGCACCGATTTCACCGGAGCAACGAAGGTGCGCTTCAACGGCCAGAATGCCGCCTTCACGCAGGACTCCGTCAACCAGATCACCGCCACCGTTCCTCTTGTCGCCGGCTCTGGACCGATCACCGTCATCGCAGCGGGCGGATCGTCCACCAGCACTACCAGCTTCACCATCAACTCGCTGGTCGTGGCTCAACCAAAGTTGTCCATTGCCTTCGACGGCCAGAACATTGTGCTTTCATGGCCGGCCAACGCCTTGAGTTACTCCCTGGAACAAAGCACCGATTTGAATCCGGAGAACTGGGTCAGTTACCAGGGGCCGGTGGTCATCAATGGCGCGTCCAAAACCGCCACGCTGACCGCTCCTTCCGGGATTCTCTTCTTCCGCCTCGCCGCTCCTGTCGGGCCATGACGCAACTCAGATCAGCCTGAGCGTTGTGGTTCGACCTGGAGGTTGAGATAGAACGTGCCGCGCACTGCGAGTTGACTGAGGGTTGGAGTTCAAGCTTTAGCTTGTTCACATTAACCATGCCCCCCAGACACGCTAAAGCGTGAACTCCAACAAAACTGCACGCCAGTTCCAGCCAGCAATCGTCACCCCGCGCTTGAACAATTTCAACCAATTGCCGAACATTTGCGCCAATGAAACCTCGGCCGCACCAAATCCGGCAACATTCTGTGAAATCATTTCTGCTCCTCGCTGCAATACTGTTGTCATCCTTGGTCTCCATCGTTTGTGCCGCCGATGGAACTCCTTCGGCAAAACCAATTCGCGGGGAAGTGATCGTCAAGCGCACGAACTCCGCCTGGGAATCGCAACAGGTGCAGGAGCCGTGCATTCTGACCAACCCAAAAGATCCATCGCGCCTTGTGATGTTTTACTCGGGCGTGCCTGCCACGAACCGGAACTTGTGCTTCCTCGGCAAGGCATGGGCTCTCAAGTCCGATCCATTCACCTGGCATGAGGACAAAAGCAATCCTGTCTTCAGCCCGGGAAAACAGGGTTGGGATTCAGGCAGCATCCGGCTCGATGCCGTGCTCTATATTCCAGAAGAGGATGCTTACTACATTTATTATTCCGGCACCACCGCGTCGGTGCAGGACCGGATCGGGCTGGCGATCTGCCCGGCAGGTGCAGACGGATATTCGGACATCACGCCCGCGACCATCAAACGCGTCGGCAATCAGCCGGTGCTTGCACCCGAATCCGCAGCGCCCTACTTCGAGGAGATGGCTTCACAGGCAGCCGTGTTGCGTGAATGGGATGCAAAGGAAAAGCGGTGGAACTGGTTCATGTATTATTCCTATCGGGGCAGGGACGGCATCCTGCCAGGCCTGCGGCTGGCGACCTCCCATGATGGAAAAACCTGGACGCGACACTTCAACGAAAAGGATCCACGCAGAATGGGCCAGATTTTCCAATCAACTCCGGGCGCATATTACGAGTGGCATCAGGTCCGGAAAATCGCCGATACCTACGTGCTTTCCATCGAAGTCGGTATCGAGGCAGGCAAACGCTGGAGACCCGTCATCGCCGTGAGCAAACATCCAGCGGACGGCTGGTTGCAAACCGACGTGGACGCAGTCCTCCAGACGAAATGGGAGGGGTTGTACAGTGACGACACAATTTACCATGTTGCCACTCCTGCGTTCTATCAATTTGGCGGGAAATGGTATCTTTACACACAGGCATGCCCTCTGCCCGGCAACGGCAACTACATTGACGGGCATTGGGACATGTGGTGTTTCGCCGCCGACCGCCTGATTCCCACCCTGCCCGGCTATCAAAGCATTTACATCCCCGGTCAACCAACCCCTGCTGGCACACGCTGATATCCTGTGCGTCCTAAATATCGCGGAAGCTGGGATCAATCGTTGCCGCGATGCTTCGTTCCATTTGGTTCTTCGCTGTTTTCGGTGGAACCGATTTGGCCAGGTTAACGCTGCTTGTGAAGTTAGTGGCAACGCTCGCCCTCAACCCTCCCTCTCCCCCAAGGAGAGTGAGGATCGTCGTCCGTCTTGAGGCAGTGCGAGCGGTTCAAGTTTTCCTGCGGCTGCTGGAGCGAAAAGAGCCGGTGCGGCGATGGCAACGGGGACACCAAAACAGTTGTAACGCGCGCAAGCTTCTCCCTCTCCCCGGGGGAGAGGGCTGGGGTG
>JABFSR010000164.1 GCA_013140495.1 Verrucomicrobiota bacterium | reverse complement strand
CCCCCGAGGAGAGGGTGAATCGCTCGCTACTGCTTTGCGAAACTGGGCGTCACGTCCTCAGTGTACGTCACTTCGCAGACTTTCGGAAAGCGGTAAGCGTCCAAACGGGATGGGGCGTCCGCCTGCTTCTTCCTCTCCCGGGGGGAGAGAGCTGGGGTGAGGGCGGACGTTGCACATACTATTTGATCGAACCAAGACTATTCAAACGCGCTCGGCCCGGTCGGAGCGGTCACCGTGTTCTCGGCGGGCTTGGGATTCTTCGGATTCGTTCCGCGCAACGTGTAGATGTAACTGCTCACGGCCTTGATCTGGTCGGGATTCAGCACCCCGCGCCAACTCAACATGCCTTTTGCCGGCACGCCATTGATGATCGTTTTCACGTTGTCCACGTAGTTTGAACCGTGAATCCAATAATTGTCACAAAGATTCGGGCCCACCAATCCGCCACCGTCGGGCCGATGGCACGGCGCGCAGTACGTGACGAACAGCCGGTGGCCCTCACCGCCGGTGCCAATGATCTCCTTGTCTTGCGATGGCGTAAGAGTTGCGATGCCCGACTCGAATTTCGCGATGGACGCGCTCTTGATCTCCTCGCCGCGCTTCCATTCCTTCGTGTACTCGGCGGCCTGCAAATCGCCAGCGCCCGCAACGTGGTAATAGATCATGTAAATCACCGAGAAGATGATCGTGAGGTTGAACAACCACACCCACCAAGGCGGCAGCAGGTTGTCGAGTTCCTTGATGCCGTCGGCTTCGTGTTCGAGGAGTTTTGCGTTGTCAGGATTGCCATTATTCATGAGTAGTTCCTTTCTGGTCGGATTTTTTCTCGCCGTCGTTCAATGGCAAGGTGCTCATCTTTTGGGCAAACGACTTCTTCATCGCAAAAACCCAGAGGAGCATGCCGATGAATACCGCGAAGAACAGGCTGATGGAGATGACGCCATAGAGACCGACGCCTCCGATGTCGCTGAGAACATTTTTGATCATAATTCAGAATTGGTTTTAACCACGGATGGACACGGATAAACACGGATGAGCCGAGATTTCCGGAGCGCGGCTGTGTGCGAAGCACCAGCCGCAGCACGCCCGACAGTTCGAGTGCGTCCCGCAGACTCCACACGCTGCGGCTGGGTCTGCGACCACAGCCGCGCTCCGTCCGTATCCGCGTCCATCTGTGTTCATTCGTGGTTTCACTTTTTACTTTGTTGCAGCGGCCACCGGCACCACGGGTTCGGCCTTGATGTCCTTGCCGAGCCGTTGCAGATACGCGATGAGCGCGATGATCTCGCGATCAGGCTTCGATTCCACCGAGCCGACTTTCAGGCCAACCACGACGGCGTCGGCCTGCTTTGCCATATCTTTCTGCGCGTCGCCATTCTCGTAACCGACCGGATACGGCACGCCGACTTTGCGCAGCGCGGCGATGCGCGGCGGCATCGCGTTGGTATCAATCTTCTGTGTCAGCAACCACGAATAACGCGGCATGATCGAACCCGGCGACGTGCTGCGCGGGTCGTCCATGTGGTTGTAGTGCCATGCGTCGGGATACTTGCCGCCCTCGCGATGCAAGTCCGGCCCGGTGCGTTTTGAACCCCAGAGAAACGGATGGTCAAAGACGAATTCGCCCGCCTTGGAGTAATCACCATATCGCTCCGTCTCGCTGCGGAATGGCCGGATCATCTGTGAATGGCAGCCCACGCAACCTTCGCGGATATAAATGTCGCGCCCCATCATTTCCAGCGGCGTGTACGGCTTGACGCTCGTGATGGTCGGAACATTGTTCTTGATGAGAAACATCGGGACGATCTCGATCAAACCGCCAATCGCCACGGCCACCAGCGCGAGCACCGTCAGCGTGAGCGGTTTCGCTTCAAGCCAGCGATGCTTGTAGGGATGGTCGTCATGCGCGGGCGCTTCCTTGGAAAGCGCGGCTGCTTGCGCTTCGGTGTCCGGCTCAAACTTGCCCGCCTTGGCCGTGCGCCAGAGGTTGTAGGTCATCATCACCGCACCGACGATGTAAAGCGAACCGCCGAGCGCGCGCAGTTTGTAGAGCGGCACGATCTGCAACACGGTTTCGAGGAAGTTCGGATATTGGAGGAAGCCTTCCTTGGTGAATTGTTTCCACATCAATCCCTGCGTGATGCCGCTCGCATACATCGGCACGACGTAGAACATCATTCCGAGCAGCGCGATCCAGAAATGCCAGTTGGCGAGTTTGATGGAATACAACTTGGTGTTCCAGAGACGCGGGAACAGATAGTAAAGCATCGAGAACGCGATGAAACCGTTCCAGCCCAGCGCGCCGGTGTGGACGTGTGCGATGGTCCAGTCCGTGTAGTGCGAAAGCGAGTTGACGCTCTTGATCGCGAGCATCGGGCCTTCGAGCGTCGCCATGCCGTAAGCGGTCACGGCCACGACCATGAATTTCAACATCGGTTGCTCGCGCACCTTGTCCCACGCGCCACGCAAGGTGAGCAAGCCGTTCAACATGCCGCCCCAGCTTGGCGCGATGAGCATCAACGAGAACACCATGCCGAGGGATTGCGCCCAGTCCGGCAGCGCCGTGTAAAGCAGGTGATGCGGCCCGGCCCAGATGTAGAGAAAGATGAGCGCCCAGAAATGGATGATCGAGAGCCGGTAGCTGAACACGGGACGATCCGCCGCTTTCGGCAGGAAGTAATACATGAGGCCGAGGAACGGCGTGGTGAGGAAGAATGCCACGGCGTTGTGGCCGTACCACCATTGCACCAGCGCGTCCTGCACCCCGGCGTAGATCGAGTAACTCTTGAACGCGCTCGCCGGCACTTCCAGCGAGTTGACGATGTGCAGCATCGCCACAGTGACGGCGGTGGCGATGTAAAACCAGATGGCGACGTAGATGTGTTTCTCGCGGCGCTTGACGATGGTGCCCAGCATATTGACCGTGAACACCACCCAGACCAGCGCGATGGCGATGTCAATCGGCCATTCCAACTCCGCGTATTCCTTGCTCGTCGTCAGCCCGAGCGGCAACGTGACGGCCGCGCTGACGATGATCGCCTGCCAGCCCCAGAAGTTCACCCAACTCAAAAAATCGCTGAACATCCGCGCCTTGCACAGCCGTTGCAGCGAGTAATAGATGCCCATGAACATCGCGTTGCCCACGAACGCAAAGATCACGGCGTTGGTGTGCAACGGACGCAACCGTCCAAACGACGTGAATTGCAGGTTCAGATTCAGGTCCGGCCAGAACAACTGGCACGCGATCAGCAATCCCGCGCTGAAGCCCACGAGGCCCCAGATAATGGTGGCGATCGCGAAGGCGCGGACGATGCGATTGTCGTATTTGAAGGTTTCTACATTCATGCGATTGAGTTGTTTTTGTGCTGTGCTGAATACCGGCGCGGGGCTGAAATGCTTTCAGCCCCACGTGTTCATTCTTCAGAACCGCCAGATCATGTCAACTGTCAGGCGGCTGTTGAAAATTCCCACAGGATCAGCCACGCCCGCTTCGTAGGCGACACCGACGTCAACCTTCTTGGTGAGTTTCGAGCGGAAACCGCCGCCGAGCGTGACTTGAGTGGTTCCCTTGGCGTGTGAACTGCCAAAGTTGATGAGGTCATACATTTCCGTATTGAGCGGCACGGCACCGAGCAACTTGTCGTTCCCCTCGCTCAGGATTGTGTAGCCGTTCGCGACAAAGAACGGGATGAAGTAATTGCACACGCGATAATCCAGTTGCAGGCTGTAGTGCGCCTGGGCCGTCTGCCTGTCCCAATTGTTTGGAATGCGGAAACCCAGATTGCCCGTGACGTGGAAGTCGTCCCAACCCTTTACTGCGGACGCGAACACGTTCCATTCGCCACCACCACTGCCTTGCATGACTTTATTGTTACCTGTGGGAACCGTAATCGTAAGGCCCGGAGTAATGAGCAACTGTTTGTCGGGGTCATCCACGAGCGCATATTTGAGGCCCGCAGCCAGATCAGCAAAGCCATAGGCGTGAGACAACGTGTTGTTCGGTCGGAATTCGATGTAACCATCCTTGGTGGCAATCAACCCCAGCTTTTCCGTCAGAGCATAGCGCAATTGCAGTGCGTATAGGCGGACTTCGCCGCCAAGTGGAGCGCTCCCGCCACTGAACTTGAACGTATCTGGCAGCCAGTGCTGCATAAAGATGGGTCTCGCCTCAGTGGTAATGCGTGCGTCCTCGAAGTAAATCGGATTGGCGACCGGGGCTATCAGTCCCGCCTTCCAATCCGTGTCTTGTGCGAACAATGTGGTGGTTTGAATGGATATTCCCGCGGCAAAGGCGGCAACCAATGGAGTCAGTGTTTTCAATTTGAGTGAATTCATACCCGTTAATTGGAACGGCAAATGAACTTGCCGACCACACGGCGATTGTTCTTTTTCACTCATTCCTTGCTCCATCCCCGGGAGCGGCGACTGATTCGGGTTTGACCTTGGTCGAACCCTCTTTCGCGTCCGCCTGTCGCTTCTCTTCGAGCAACAACCGCATTGAAGGCGTGCAGGTGTCCTCGTATTGCCCCGAGCGCACCGCCCAGATGAACGCGGCGAGAAACCCGACCGCAATCACGATGCTCAACGGGATCAGCAGCAAGATGACAATCATGGGCGCGCCTCCGTTTTGCCGAAGGTTCGTCGCCCGAACCAGGCCGCCGCCCCGCACGCAAATGCAACCACCGTCACCGAACTCACCGGCATCAAAATCGCACACACCACCGGGGAAAGTTTCCCGCTCGCCGCAATCGCCACACCCACGATGTTGTAGGCCGCCGAAATCCAGAATGCAGCCCGCACCACGCGCAAGGACTGCTTTGCGTAGCGCAAAACATCCGCCGTCCGCGTTACCATGCCCGCCGTCAGAATTACGTCGCTCGCAGGCGAAAACGCGCTCACATTTTCAACCACCGCCACGCCCACGTCCGCCTGCCGCAGTGCGCCCGCGTCGTTCAAGCCGTCGCCCACCATCATCACCGTTTTGCCTGCTTCCTGCCGATGCTTGATAAAGTTGAGTTTATCCAACGGGCTTTGATTGAAATTCAGCTTTGCCTCCACACCAAACATCGAGGCAAAACACTCGCGCTCCTTTGCGTTGTCGCCACTCAAAAGAGCCACTTCCATGCTCGTACCCAAGCCTGCCACCAATCGCTCCGATTCAGGCCGCAACGCACTGGCCAGCAGAAATCCACCCCGATACTTCCCGTCAACCGCAACATACACGGCACTGCCGTTGAGTTTTGGGGTGGTTACGTTGCGCGTTGCAAGCCACGCTCCTGACCCCATCCAGATTTCGTGTCCAGCCACACTGCCCTCCATGCCGCACCCAGGCGTTTCAAGGAACGACCGCACCGTTTCTGGGAAGTAATCGCGCTTGATCGCTTCTCCAATCCGAACAGGCAGCGGATGTGTTGAATGACGGGTCATGGAAAACAGCCAGCGCTCCTCCGTCTCCCCCAAGACCTGGCCTTGCCAGTTTACCGATGCTGCGCCTGCGGCTGTAAGAGTTCCGGTCTTGTCGAACACAACCGAATCCACCTTTGCAAGCGTCTCGATCACGTACGGATTCTTCAGATAAACATTGCGCCGAGACAAAATGCGCTGTGCCGTACCCAACGCAAAGGGCGCAGCAAGGGCCAGCGCACACGGGCAAGCCACAATCAAAACAGAGGCAAACGCCTTGAGCGAAACCGACGGATTCACGAACGCCCAGAACAAAGCCGCTCCGATCGCGACCGCGATGACCAGCTTCGAGAAGCGCTGGCTGTAGGTGTTTGTAATCTGGTTAAGCAACTCGCACTTTTCCTTGCGGAACGCGTCCTGATTCCAGAGCGACGTGAGATAGCTCTGCGACACCGCCTTGACCATCTCGACTTCAATCGCGCCGCCCATCTGTCGGCCACCGGCGTAGAGGTAATCATCAGTCTTCTTCTCCACCGGCTCGGATTCGCCGGTAACGAAGCTGTAATCAATCAGTGCCGGGCCGCTGATGAGCTTGGCGTCCGCAGGAATCAGTTCGCCGTTGCGGATAACCAGCCGGTCGCCAACCACAAGTTCCGAGAGCGATGCCGCCGCTTCGGCGTTTCCGTTTTTCCGCGTTACGGACAGAGGAAAGAACGACTTGTAATCCCGATCAAACGCCAGCCGGTCATACGTCTTCTGTTGAAACAACCGGCCGCAAAGCAGGAAGAAAATCAGCCCGCACAACGAATCGAAGTAGCCATCTCCGCGCCCGGTGAAAACCTCGTAACTGCTCTGCACGAAAATCGCCACGATGCCCGCAGCAATCGGAACATCAATGTTCAGCAGTTTTTGCCGCAGACTCGTCCATGCCGCGCGCCAATAATCCAACGCGCTGTAAATCACCACCGGCAACGCCAGCATGAAACTGATTGCCCCCACCATCTTGCGAAAGCCCGGCCCGGCAAACGCATCCAGTCCCAGATACGCCGAGATGCTGAACAGCATGATGTTGCCGAATGCGAAACCCGCCAGGCCCAGTTGAATCCACAGCCGTCGTGATGCGCGGTTGTGAGGCCTGGCATCCAACGCAGACAGTTTCAGCTCAGGTTCGTAACCAAGAGACGCAAGCAATGCGACAACTTCGCTGAGTTTGACCTGCGCAGGATCGAACGAGAGGGCAACCTCCTTGCGGGGGAAATTGACCTGCGTCTGACCGATACCCGGCTTCAGACGAAAGAGGTTTTCCAGCAACCAAACGCAGGCAATGCAATGGATCGCCGGAACGTGAAATGTGGTACGAGTAATCCTCGTATCTGAAAAATCCACCAATCGCTCGCGCACGGTCACTTCATCCAAAAACTTGAACTTGTCACCATTCGTGTCCCCGGAAATTCGGACTCCGGCCGTTTCGCTGAGTTTATAGAAGTCGGTCAAGCCATTCTCCGAGAGCAGTTCGAAGACTGTGAGACAGCCATTGCAACAAAATGCCTTTTCATCGCGTTCAAGCACCTGCCCGCGACAAAGCGTTCCGCAATGGAAACATTGCGGGCAGGCGTCAGGCGCAGGGCGCGACAATAACACGTCTGCAACCGGGTTGGTTGTTTGAGTTTCCGTATTCAAATGCTGATGCTGCCGCCAACATCGGTGGGATCAGCAGCGCACGCTCTCCATCCGCTTGCAAAGACCCATCAAATATTGCCATGTCGGCAGCTTCTAAAGATTCGCGCTGGCGCAAAGGTCTATTTAGACTCGGCGCGTGAAACTAATATCTTGGAACGTAAACGGCCTGCGAGCGGTGTTGAAGAAGAATTTTCTGGAGTTTCTGGATGCTGAAAAGCCCGATGTACTCTGCCTTCAGGAAACCAAATGCACGCCGGATCAGGTCGAGCAACTTTGGCCCGCCAAATACACGACTTACTGGAATAGCGCAGAAAAGAAGGGCTATTCCGGCACGGCCATCTTTACCAAAACACGACCTCTGAAGGTCAAACCGCACATCGGCATGGCGGAACACGACAAGGAAGGCCGCGTGCTCACAGCCGAATACGATAACTT
Organism: Verrucomicrobiota bacterium; assembly: GCA_013140495.1. Lineage (GTDB taxonomy): Bacteria > Verrucomicrobiota > Verrucomicrobiia > Limisphaerales > JADLHS01 > JADLHS01. The sequence continues at coordinate 9,850 of JABFSR010000164.1, read as the reverse complement.
TTTCCTGGTGAATGTTTACGTGCCAAACTCCAAGCGTGAACTCACGCGACTTGCTTATCGTCAGCAGTGGGACAAGGATTTCCTCACCTACTTGAAAAAACTGGAGAAGAAAAAGCCGGTCGTCTGGTGCGGAGATTTGAACGTGGCGCACAAGGAGATTGATCTGACCAACCCCAAGGCGAACGTGAATAATCACGGTTTTACTCCAGAGGAGCGCGCAGGATTTGATGCGGTGGTCAATGCAGGGTTCATTGACACATTCCGCGAGTTCGAAACTGGCGGCGGCCATTACACCTGGTGGAGCCAGATGAGCAACGCCCGCGCCCGCAACGTTGGCTGGCGGATTGATTACTTCCTGACAAGCGCCGCGCTACGCCCAAACCTGAAGCGCGCATTTATTCGTCCGTCAGTAACGGGGAGCGATCATTGCCCGGTGGGTATTGAACTTTCGATTTGAAGAACTGTACGCATGGAGTTGCGCTTGCCTTGCGATGTGATTCCTGTTTTCTAGGAGCGTGAAACAATTCGTCGTCACCTTGATCGGAATGGCTCTGTGCCTGCGCACGACCGCTGCAGAGTATCACGTTTATTTCGGCACTTACACCGGCGCAAAGAGCAAAGGCATTTATCTTTCGCGATTCGACAGTTCGACCGGCAGACTCACTCCTCCTGAACTCGCGGTCGGGGCCAAAAACCCAAGCTTTCTGGCTGTTCATCCCACGGAACGCTTTCTCTACGCCGTCGGCGAAACAGATGGCAAAGGCTCCGTGCTGGCTTTCTCGCTCGATTCAAAATCCGGCCATCTCACCACACTAGGTCAGCAATCCGCCGGCGGTGGCGGCCCTTGTCATCTCAGCGTGGATGCGACCGGCAAAAGCCTGCTTGTGGCCAATTACGGTTCGGGAAGTGTTGCCTCGTTGCCGGTTCGTGTTGACGGAAGCCTCGGTGAACCGGCCAGCGTCATTCAACACGCAGGCTCAAGCGTGAACCCCCGGCGTCAGGCCGGCCCACACGCCCACGCAATCAACGTCTCTCCAGACAATCGTTTCGCACTCGTCCCCGACCTGGGCCTGGACAAGGTCCTCGTCTATCGGCTCAACTCAGCCACGGCGACACTCAACACGAATGAGCCGCCGTTTGGTTCCGTTGAACACGGTGCAGGACCGCGCCACCTGGCATTTTCGCCGGATGGCAGGTTTGTTTATGTGATCAACGAAATGGGATCATCCGTGACCACGTTCAATTATGACCCGAGGAATGGAGCCATGTTTGAGACACAGAATACTTCCACGCTTCCGAAAGATTACGAAGGAGCGGCAGCCAGTTCCTGCGCCGAGATTGCAGCGCACAGTTCGGGCAGGTTTGTCTATGCCTCCAATCGCTGGCACGACAGCATCGCGGTGTTTGCAGTGGACCCGAAGACTGGAAAACTCACGCCAGTTCAGCACGAATCCACTCAAGGCAAAACACCGCGCCATTTTGCGATAGATCCCACGGGGCGCTGGTTGATCGCAGAGAACCAGGGCTCGGACTCGGTTGTAGTATTCTCGTTGGATGCACAAACTGGAAAACTCAAACCGACCGGCCAGACGCTGACCCTCGGCTCGCCCGTGTGCGCCGTGTTTGTGACTGCAAAATGAACGCGATCACCGCCAACGGACGGCCCTCGAAACCATCGAATCAAACGCAGCGCTTGCCGGTGCCGCGCAACAGGATTAAAGTCTGCCCATGAGTGCGGTAGCCCAAGAGTTGATCAAAATCCTGGATGCGTTGCCTGAAGAGAAGGCGCGCGAAGTCGTGAATTTCGCCCGCTTCCTCCAACACCAGGCCGGGGATCGCGAATGGGAACGCATCATCGGCGATAAGCGTGAATATCCCAAGCTGGACAAGTTCGTTGCCGATGCGCTTCGCGAAGGTGACGCCGAACCGCTCGACCCTTCCAAGCTGTGATCTCCAAAGTCCGCCCTGCGTTCTGGCGCGCTTACAACCGCCTTGCGCCTTCCGTGAAAGCCCGCGCCCGGGAAGCTTACCGCTTATTCGAGAAGAATCCCGATCATCCATCGCTCCGGTTCAAGAAACTTCAGGCTCGCGATGACGTGTGGTCGGTCCGCATCAATGAACAGTTTCGGGCCGTCGGCGTGCGTGCTGGCGATACCGTGGAGTGGATATATTGGGACTCACAACGAATTTGACAATCTGTTTTCATGAGCGCGCCAACCATCACCGCCAACGGTCAGCCCATCGCGACCAAACTGCCCTGCACGATTGAGGAGTTTCTCGTGACCCAGAATCTTCTTCCCCGCAGCGTCGTTATCGAACACAACGGCGAGGCTGTTGCGCCTTCCGAGTTTTCAAAGCGCCAGGTCAATGCGGGCGACCGGTTGGAGATCGTGAAGATTGTCGCAGGGGGCTGAGATGGTTGGCGTAGGTTCGGGTTGAACTTGCCGGGCGAAGATTTTGTGAATTCTGCCCCCTACACGCCCGGCCCGGCTCAAAGCTGTTTTGGCTTCCAGCGCGTCAAACGGAGCGCGTTGCCTATGACAATCAAATCTGAAATCCCCATCGCAGCCGCGCACAGAACCGGACTCATGAAACCGAGCGCCGCCAGCGGCACGCCCAGCGCATTGTAAAAGAACGCCCAGAACAGGTTTTGCTTGATAGTCCGCAACGACGCCCGCGCCAGTCCCAACGCCTCGGGCACGGCTTCAATATCCGCGCGCAGCAGCACCATGTCCGCTGATTCTCGAGCTACGTCGGTTGCGCGGCTCACCGCAATCCCCAAGTCCGCCTGGGTTAGCGCCGGTGCGTCATTGATGCCATCGCCAACGAACGCCACCCGTTCGCCACGAGACTGAAGTTGTTGGATGAACTCGGCTTTCTGCTCGGGGCGAACTTCGGCAAATACATTTTCTTTCGGGATGCCGCATTGCTGCGCAATCGCTGTCGCAGTCTGTGTTGTGTCGCCGGAAAGCAGGAAGGTGTTCAAGCCTTGATGCTGAAGCTGGGCCACCACGGCTGGCACGCGTGGTTTCAGTTTGTCCTTTACCGCAAACAACGCCAGCAACTCGTTCTCCATCGTCAAACCCACAACAGTTCCGCCGCTGGCCGACTGGTCGGCGACAAATTTTTCTCCCGCATTCAAATCCGCGCCGCAATCGCGCAACCACCTCAGCGAGCCCAGCCGGGCACGACCGGTTGATTCCTTTTTGCTGGCTTCGACTCCCGCTCCAGCAACTTCCCGCCATTTCGTCAATTCAATGATCTGGCCGGAGAGCGATGCCATAATCTTGCTGATGGGATGGGTTGAGTGTTGCGCAAGGGAAGCCGCGAGCTGCTGCGCTTGTTGAACTGATGGTGTTGAATCATCTCTCGTCCACTGTGCCTCGATGGAGAGTTCCCCCGTTGTCAATGTCCCTGTCTTATCGAAGACGACTGCGGTGACTTTGCCGGCTTTTTCCAAAGCCACGCCGTCACGAATCAGGATTCCGCGTCGCGCGGCTGCGTTGGCGGCAGCCATCACGGCAGCAGGTGTGGCCAAGCCCATCGCACACGGGCACGCGACAATGAGCATCGCCGCTGCAATGATGAATCCTGCTGCCGCCCCAGCGGGCGGATGTGCCTGCCAAAGGAAACTGGAAAACATTTCGTGAACATGTTGCGCCGAGTCCGGAAAAATTCCCCACCAAAGTCCCGTCGCCAGCGCGAGACAAACCACGACCGGCACAAATACGTTGCTAACCCGGTCGCCAATACGTTGGATGTTTGCGCGGCTGTTCTGTGCGCGTTGCACGGCGGCGACGATGTGCGCCAGCACCGTAGATTCTCCTGTAGTCGTGACGCGAACCAGCAGCCGTCCGTTCATGTTCACGGTGCCCGCGAAGACTTTTGCGCCGGAGCTTTTGTCCACGGGCAACGATTCGCCGGTGAGCATGGCTTCGTTGACGACCGAGTTTCCCTCCATCACTTCACCATCGGTTGGAACATGATCACCTGGCCTCAATGCGATGAGATCACCCGGCTTCAGATCCGCGATGGGAACCTCCCGTTCCGATTGTTCTGTTCGGGCGGCTGAATTGGAAACCACTCTTGCCGTCCTCGGCGCAAGTTGCATCAGGGCTTTCAGAGCTCCTGAAGCACGGGCGCTCACTCGGGTTTCAAGCCAATGGCCAACGCTGATAAGCGTGATGATTGCCGCCGACTCCATGAAGTAAACATGTCCTCCATGTCCCACCAGCAGCGCCCATGCACTGTAACCAAACGCCGTCGTCGAACCGATGGCGACGAGTGTGTCCATGTTTGAACTGCCGACCCTGAGTTGCCGCCATGCGCCGCGATAGAATTGAGCACCACAAACGAATTGAACCACCGAAGCCAGCGCGAAAGCGGCCCATTGAAACCCTTGCGTCATGCCAAGGGCAAAAACCCATTCGCCAACCATGAGCGAAGCGGTGACCACTGATCCAAGCCACAGATTCAACTGCCAATTGGGCACGGATTGCTCTGGCAACTTTAACGTAGGCTCAATCAACGTCGCCTTGTAACCCGCGCTCCGCATGGCTTCGATTACCTGTGTCGGTTGCTCCGGCACATTTTCCTTCCATTTCACCGTGACCGATCGCCCTTCCACATCAGTCATGACGGCAGTGACACCCGCGATGGATTGAACCGCGTCTGTGATTTTGCGGGCGCAGTTGTTGCAATTCATGCCTTCCACGCGCAGCAACGTAGTGGAGTGCGGACTTTGTTCGGTCGTGGCGGCGAGATTCATAACTGCAGTTCGAGAATAAGCCAGAGGCAGGTTGCAGTCGAACGCGGACTTGATGTTTCTCCGGAGTCTCCACTCGCGCAAATCGAACCGAGGGTTTGAACCTGGGCCGAATCCACCTCACTGGCAGGAGAGACACGACCGGCGACGGAAAGATGTCAGCAATGAAGATGTTTGTTTTGACGCGAAGGCGTAACTCACACTGTGAGCTTGCGGCGCGCGCGATTCAACAGCACCACTGCTCCTGCGAGCAACAACGTGGCCGCGCCCGGCTCTGGAACATTCGCAATGACGGTGTCGGGGCGGAGGATGTGGGCGAAGTATCCGTAGTCGCAGTTGCCAGATGCTGGATCATTGGTCGGATCAACGTCGTCGCGCACGGAGGTGTTACCGTCGGGATTTAGAAATCCGGAGAGCGTCCCACCAGTGTTGTTAAAGTTGTAGGCGTAGTTGGCCGTGCCGCTTCCGCTGGCGCGGGCGTAAAAGTCACCCCAGACTGGTGGACGATCCGCGTAAAAACTCCATGTCATGTAGGTCTCATTTGAAGTCAACGGCTGAAAATCCAATCCATACATGTCCTCCCTCATTCCCACAGTGTTCAAACCTACGGTTTGAAGTCCGGTGGAAAGCAAGGTGGCCCCGCAATTGAGTATGATGTCGCCCATGCCGACACCGGGAGAAGTCTCTATGATGATGTGGCCGATGGGCGCTTTGGCTCCATGCACATCAAAGGTGTAAGTATAAAGCCAGGGATGTGAAGCATGGGTGGTGTCCGTATCTGTTACCTCCCACGAGATGGTGATGTGCTTGGAGGCCCACTTGAGGCCACCGGCAAAAATGTCATCGGCGGTTCCTGCCGGGGCGGGCGGCGTGTAATCAAGACTTCCCGTGTAGGTGGCTGCAATGGCACGTCCTGCTAACAACAATCCGGTGAACAACGATACAACTTTCACAACAAATACAACTCTGCGGTTACAACTTCTGCTTGATTGCCACGGCCGCATCTGCGGCGAGGTTTGGTAGTGTGACATTATTTTCACCGAGTACGTTTGTCAAAGAATCAGTGGAAGAATTTTTGATTTAGTCCGACCGCAACTCAAAACGAATCAACTGGGGACAAGTCCGTATTCCTTCGGATTCGATCGGAGACTTTTCAAGATTACAAACCCGCTTTACACCCGGCGCCAATGCGTCAATCTATGCACATGAGAACGAAAGCAACTGTTTTGATGGCACTCTGTCTCTGTTTCGGCCTCGCGCAAGCCCCGGCCGAAACACAATCTGCTCCGGCAAAATCCGGATACGCGCAGCCCGGAAAACATTTTGCCGAGTCCATTTCCACCCTTACGGGCGTCGCCATATCGCCGTTGCTGGGCACGAGTGCCTATGGCGCGGTGATGTACACACGCACGGCCAAGGAGAAACGCGCCAGCCTGCCATGGTTTGCACAACCGTGGTTTTTCGTTCCTGCTTTGATATTGGTAGCCGCCTGTTTCGTGAAAGACACGGCAGGTACCGCGTTGCCGACGGCATTAAAAAAACCACTCGATGTCGTCGAAACCGTCGAGCACAAGATCAGCGGGTTGGTCGCCACCGGAGCGTTCGTCCCGTTCGTGGCGGCCATCATGCACGACACCGCTCCGCCCGAAGCGCTGCTAAGTTCGATGGGCTTCGCTGCGGCGGATTTTAGCTGGCTCTACAACGCCATTATCGTGCCGGTTTCGATGATTGCGTTCTTTATCGTGTTCCTCGCGTCAAACGCCATCAACATCCTGATCCTGCTCAGTCCTTTCACAACTGTGGACGCGGCGCTCAAATCGTTCCGGCTTGCCATCCTCGGCACTGTGGCGGGCTCGGCTTGGATGAACCCGTGGTTTGGCGCAGCATGGGCGTTGATCATCGTGCTGATTTCCTACTTCATCGCAGGCTGGTCGTTCCGGCTCTCCCACTTTGGCATGGTGTTTGTCTGGGATACACTCACGTTCCGCCGCAAACGCTTCACACCGGATGCCGCCGAGAACAAGTTGTTCCTCTGGCGCAAGGTCAACAAAGTTCCTGCTCGCACTTACGGCAAACTCAAGCGCGACGACAAAGGAAACTTTGTTCTTACGTATCGCCCGTGGCTGGTGCTGCCAGCGCGAACAGTAGTTTTACCTGAAGGCAAGTATGCCGTGGGCAATGCTGTTTTCTGGCAATCGCTCCAGCGCGTGGAGGGTGACGACTCGCAAAACATCGTCCTGCTCCCGCCGCGCTATCGCGGACACGAAGAGGAACTCGTCAAGGTTTACGGGCTGACCGGCGTGCGCGAGGCTGGGCTGCGTCGCGCCTGGAAATGGATCAAGGAATTGTTCACGGGCGGACAGCAGACCGCGACGGCGTAAATGCTGTTTCACGCCAGGAGCGTGAGATCATTCTTAAGATCGGTGAGGAAGCTGTCCACGTCCCCGGGTGTGGTGTCCCAACTGCACATGAGCCGCGCTTCCTGCCAGCCGCCGACGTGCGTGTAAAATTTCCAACCGCGCTTGTGCATCGCTTCCACCACCGGCGACGGAATTTTTGCGAACACCGAATTGGTATCCACCGAATACGCGATCTTGATCTGCGGTAGCAGACGCAGCCCGCTTTCCAATCGCCTCGCCATCGTGTTGGCATGCTTTGCGTGTCGCAACCAGGCACCGTCCTTCAACATCCCCGTCCACGGCGCAGACAGGAACCGCATCTTGGAGGCAAGCTGCCCTCCCTGCTTGCACCGGTAATCAAACTCCCTGGCCAGTTCGTGATCAAAGAATACCACCGCCTCGCCGACTGCGATGCCGTTCTTCGTCCCGCCGAAACACAACACATCCACGCCAGATTTCCAGGTGGCTTCCGCCGGAGAAATACCAAGCACAGCAACCGCATTTGCGAAACGCGCGCCATCCATCTGCACCCGCAATCCGCAGCGCCTTGCCTCCGCAGTCAGCGTGCGCAGTTCATCAAGAGAATAGACCGTGCCCACCTCCGTCGCCTGCGTGATGCTGAGTGCGCGCGGTTTCGGATAATGAATGTCCTTGCGCTTGTTGACTGCGCGATCAATGTCCTTGGGATCAATCTTCCCGTTCTCTCCGCGCAACAGAAGAATCTTGCTGCCGTTGGCAAAGAATTCCGGCGCTCCGCATTCGGATGTTTCAATGTGCGCAATCTCGTGACACAGAAAGCTGTGATAGGACTGGCAGAGGGATGAAAGCGCGAGCGAGTTCGCCGCAGTGCCGTTGAAGACGAAGAACACCTCGCAATCCTTCTCGAAAATCTCGCGGATGAGATCCGAAGCGCGCTGTGTCCATGTATCGTTGCCATAACTGACCTCGTGACTGGAATTGGCTTCAGCCATTGCGGCCCAGGCCTCGGGACAGATGCCGGAATAGTTGTCGCTGGCGAAATGGCGATGGATGGATTGTGCGTCAGACATGACGGGACATTAACGAATTGTTGCAGGAGCGAAAGTCCGAAGCGGCGTGCCAGCGTGAAACCCGGGTTGACACACTGGAACGCCTGCCATACAAACGGATGTCTTGCAGATTCCAACACGCATTGGGTGGCTGTTCGGATTAGGCATACCGCTGGTTCTGGTTGCCTTCTTCGGCTGCTCCACTCCGACCACTGGCAGTAACGACAGTTCTCTTTCCTTTGCGGTCAAGCATTTGAAAGGGCGCGCTCGATATTCCAGTGCAGGCAGCGGCGATTGGCGCTTACTGAAGGTCGGTGACCAGCTACGACCGGGTTGGTTAGTCCAGACCCCGACTGATGGTGGCTACTTGGATATTTCTATGAGCAGGTCTATCACGGTTCGCTGCCATCCTGATACTCTCACCAGTATCACGAAAGTGACGAGAGGGTCTGACGGCGGTGGCGACCGTGCAGAGTTGGAGTTGCGTGCGGGCAGGATATACGTCCGAGCCGAGCATTCCACTACGTGTGAGGTTAGCTTCACAAACGGCGTCGTTCGCATTTGCGACGGGCTCGTAGGTGTGTATGACTGGGGGCGAGTGGATGCGCTGAGAGGCTCAGCATTTGTCACGTTGAGCGGCCAGAGTCAGCCGACAAAAGTTCCACAGGGATACTCGTTCGACCCAGCTTCGGGAAAGATTTACAGTCTCTCTTTCTTTCTTAATCGGAACGATTGAGTTATGAATGAGTCGCGGCAACGACTCGAAACCCGCCTCTGAAATTCATCCACCCAGGTAGGCACTGCGCAACTTCGCGTTCTGGCGCAAGACGGCGCGCCGTCGCGAAACCCAGATTGACACGCTGGGACGCCTGCCATACAAACGCACTGTGACCATGGCGATAAACGACAATGCTGCCCCTCGACCAGACTGTATGATGTCATGAGCATGTCCTCGAAACGTGCGGTAATCGCAGTAGCCTTTATCGGGCTACTTGTTGTTGTTGGTCTGCTGGCAGGAGTGGCATTGCAAACAAAAGTCACGAGACCATCGTTAGTGGTTCTGGGTGTCGCAACGAATTACCTGACATTTTACAAGAATCGAAGCTGGATAGCTTTCTCTGTGAGTAACGCCACACCAAGGACTATTACTTATGGGGCGACGGCGGTTGGCTTCCACACCGATCAGGGCTGGACTTCAAAAGGATGGCAAGCTGCGTCCTTGAGAACGCACAGGGATACTCCAGGGCCTATACTTCCGGGGTGTTCAGACGTTTTCTACGCATCAATACCCAATGGGTCAACACCGTGGCGGCTTCATATTTCATGGTCTGTAACCAATCGGCATTTCAGTTGGGAAGACGGAAACGGTGAGGCGATAAGTGCTGAAATCACGCCATGACATCTGGCCAAATTAAGTGATAAGGCTGGCACTCACGGCGCCGCAACGATTTGATGCCCGCCTCTGGACTTTACCCGCCCAGATAGGCACTGCGGACTTTGGGGTCTTGCCGGAGTGCGGCGGACTCGTCGTTCAAAATTATTTTCCCCGTCTCAAGCACGTAACCGTAGTGGGAAATCTCCAGCGCCAGATTCGCATTCTGTTCGACGAGCAGGATGGTGATCCCGTGGGTGCGGTTGATCTCGACGATCTTCTCGAA
>JABFSR010000076.1 GCA_013140495.1 Verrucomicrobiota bacterium | reverse complement strand
CACTCTCGCGACCGGCTCAATCGTCGGCTACGCCTACGGCATGGAGTTCTTTATCGCGTGGTACAGCGGCAGTTTGTTTGAGAGGTTCGCGTTCATCAACCGGGCCATGGGTCCGTATTGGTGGGGTTACTGGTGGATGGTCGGCTGCAACGTCATCGTGCCGCAACTGTTCTGGTTCAAGAAAATCCGCCACACACTTTGGTTTGTGTTCATCCTCTCGATCTTTGTGAACATTGGAATGTGGTTCGAGCGTTTCGTAATCGTTGTGATCTCGCTGCACCGCGAATTCCTCCCGTCAAACTGGGGTTACTTCAAACCAACGTGGGTGGACATCTGCACGTATCTCGGCACGTTCGGATTGTTCTTCACGATGTTTTTGTTGTTCATCCGATTCCTGCCGATGATTGCGGTGTCGGAGGTCAAAGGCGTCATCCCTGCCGCTGACCCGCACCATCCTGAGGCTGGCGGAAACGGAGGGAATCACTGATGAGCGCGCAGAAACAATACGGCCTGTTGGCGGAGTTTGTGAACACCTCGTCGGTGTTGCATGCTGCGGAAAAAGTTCGCAACGCGGGCTTCCGCAAGTGGGATGTGTTCACGCCGTTCCCCATCCACGGCATGGACAAGGCCATGGGCCTCAAGAATTCCAAGGTGGGCTGGTTCTCCTTCATCGGCGGTGTGACGGGTTACGCCACCGGCATGTTGATGATCTGGTGGATGAACGCCGTGGATTACAAAATCCTCATCGGCGGCAAACCGAACTTCAGTCCGTTTGGCGCGTTTCCTCCGTCGTACGAGATGACGATTCTGCTTGGTGCGTTCGGCGCCATTGGCGGCATGTTGTTCCTGAACCGCCTGCCGCGTCTGCACCATCCGTTGCTCAAGAACAAACGCTTTGGCGGCGCAACTCATGACAAGTTTTACATCGTGATTGAAACGACCGACCCGAAATACTCCGAGGCTGAAACCCGCAAGCTGCTCGAAGCCGCAGGCAGCAGGCACATCGAAATGGTGGAGGAATAAATGAGATACTTCCTCGCAATTTTCGCAGCGGTGGTGGCGATCGGCATGCTCGTCGCGGGCAAGCGCGGTGACATCTCCCGCAAACCGCCCATCGAGGTGTTCCCTGACATGGACCGGCAGTTGAAACTTCGCCCGCAGACACCGAACGGTTTCTTTGCGAGCGGACTTAGCTCCCAGCTTCCTGTTGAGGGCACGGTTTCGCAGAGCAGGCCGCTGATGGTTGCCGGCAGGGAGGTTTTTCCATTTGAAGATGACCCGGTGAACAGGGGCATGCTTCCCGGCAAAACAAACTTCGTCGAGTTGAATCCGTTGCCGGTAACGGGTGCATTGCTCGCTCGCGGGCATGAACGCTTCAACATTTACTGCGCGCCCTGCCACGGCAAAACGGGCGAAGGCAATGGCATCACCAAGAAGATCGGGGCGATGGCCATCGTCGCGAACCTGCATGACAAGCGCATCGTCGAGCTTGCTGACGGAGATATTTTCAACACGCTCAGTCAGGGCAAGGGTCAGATGCAGGGCTACGCGCCGCAGATTGTGGATGTGCAGGATCGTTGGGCGATTGTCGCCTACCTGCGCGCGCTGCAATTAAGCCGGCTCGGTCTTGAAAGCGACCTGACGCCGGAACTCGCGGCCAAACTTAAAAAGTAATTATGAGCCAGCAAGACGATTTCAGTAACGACGATCCGAAGCTGCCGCTGCCGCTGAATTTGAGCAAATGGCGGACGCTGCCGGTCAAGTTGATGATTGCCGGTGTGCTGCTCGCAATCCTGGGTGTCGGAGCGCATGTCATGCGCCACGGTGGAGCGGATCTGGTAAAACAATTTGGGTACGCGTGGCTGGTGGCGTTCATGTTCTGCCTTAGCCTTGGACTCGGCTCGCTGTTCCTCGTCATCGTGCATCACCTGTTCGACGCGGGTTGGTCTGTGGCGACCCGTCGCACGTGTGAGCACCTTGCGTCGCTGTTGTTTCCAACGCTGTTCGTGCTGTGGCTGCCGATTGGAATCCTTGCGCCAAAACTTTACGAGTGGATGGGACCAAAGTTGCAGGCGAATCCTGACCACGCTCTCGCGGCAAAAGAAATTCTATTCAACTACAAGGGATTTTATCTCATTTCCATCGCCTGCTTTGCTGTTTGGTGGTGGTTTACAAACCGGCTGAAGTATTGGTCCATCAAGCAGGACACCGCATCTGAAAAAGGAAACCCGGCAAAGGGATTCATGCGTTTTCTGGGCGTGAACCAGAATGATCCCGGCGTGCTGGAATGCACGCTGCAAATGCGCAAGTTTGCGTCCTTTGGTGTGTTCTTCTTTGCCTTCTCGCTCACGTTCGGCGCGATCATGTGGATGAAGGCGTTGCATCATCAATGGTTCTCCACGATGTACGGCGTCTGCTATTTCGCCGGCAGCGTGTGGCTCACGCTGGCGACGGTTTATGTCATCACGATGATCATGGACCGCCAGCGCATCCTCACGGAAGTGTTGCATGAGCATCAGTTCTATTTCCTCGGCTCGCTGCTGTTCGCCTTCACGGTGTTCTACGCCTACGTCACGTTCTCGCAATACTTCATCATCTGGAATGCGAACATGCCGGAGGAAACTTTCTACTACGTCATCCGCGAACACGGAACGTGGTTCCTGGTAAGCATGGTCATCATCTTCGGCCATTTCTTTGCGCCGTTCCTGACGCTGCTGCGTATTGATGTGAAACAGAACGTCACCATCATGCTGCCGTTGGCCGCATGGGCGTGGCTGATGCACTTCTTCGACATGGCGTTTCAAATCTGGCCGTATCAATATCGCGCAGGCTTCCCGATTCTTTGGGCCGTTGTCGCCCTGGGGATCATCTCGTTCATGGTGGGAGTGCTTGCCACGGTGTTCTTGAAAATGTTTAACAGCGCTCCGCCGTTTCCGCAGAAGGACCCGCGGCTCGTCGAGGCGATGGGTCTTTATCATCCCGTGCCCACACCCATTTCCGGCGGTGAACTCGGCCAGGCCGAGGAAGGAACTGATCACCTTATCCGTCCGAAAACGAAAGGAGGCCACTGATGAATTCCTGCGAGTCACAACAAGACGAAAAATGCTGTTCGAGCACCTGCTGCTCGAAATTGGTCGCAGTCGTTGGTGCGCTGTTGATTTTTGCCGCACTCGTCTGGGCCGCCAAGAAATACACCACGCCCCCGGTCATCGGTGCCGAACGCGCCGCTGAACGCGCAAAGGCCCGCGCCGAACTGACCGCCGCCGAAGCCGAGGCTCTCGACACGGTTGGCTACATTGATTCCGCAAAAGGCATTGTGCGCCTGCCCATCACCGCGGCACTTGCAGTCGCTGAAAAACAATGGCAGGACCCGGCCAGGGCCCGCGCTGAATTGATCGCGCGCGTCGAGAAGGCGAACTTCGTTCCGCCGCCGCCGCCGTCAACACCCAGTCCGCTTGAATAAGCTGTCCACGCTTCAATGACAGCCCCTGCTGAAACCTCATCCTGCTGTGAAACGCCGTCGGCCAACACCGACACCCAGGCGATTGACGCCTCGTGTCGGTGGCCTGTTCTCGGCCTGTTCAAAGGCGCGTCGGTCTGGCTTGTTGTCAGTTCATTCTTCGGCATCATTGCCTCGCTCAAATTTCACAAGGCAACAATGTTCGCCGACTGCGCGTGGTTTTCCTATGGCCGCGCCTATGCGGTCTGGGAAAACGCCCTCGTGTATGGTTTCTGCGTTCCTTCGGCGCTTGCAGTCGGGGTGTGGTTGATCGCGCGGCTCGGTCGCGTGAAACTTTGTTGCCCGGTGGTTTTGACCGCAGGTGCAAAACTCTGGCACATCGGTGTCTTCGTTGGATTGCTCGGGATTCTCTATGGCGACAGCACGGGCTATGAATGGCTGGAACTGCCGCGTTACTCCATGGCTGTGCTCCTTGGCTCCTTCCTGCTCATGTCCGTATGCGCGCTTATCACCCACGCGCGCCGCACGGAACGGACGCTGCACCCGTCGCACTGGTTCACGCTTGCGGCGCTGTTCTGGTTTCCGTGGATCCTCTCCACGGCGTTCATGCTTCTTCAACTTTATCCCGTGCGCGGCGTGGCACAGGCGGCCATCGCGTGGTGGTATTCGGGAAATCTTCTCGTTGTATGGCTCTCACTTGCCGGACTCGGCGCGACGTTTTATTTCCTTCCGAAACTGGCGGAACGGCCGCTTCAATCCAGTCACACGGCGCACTTCATTTTCTGGACGTTGATTCTTTTCGGCACCTGGGTGGGGATTCCCGGTGGCGCGGCGTTGCCCGCATGGATGCCGTCATTGAGCGCCAGCGCATCGTTGATGCTGCTTGTTCCTGCGGTGGCAATCGCTTTTTGTGTCTGGCAGACTGCAAGCGGTTCACAGGTCAAATGCAACGGCGGTCCGCTGTGCTATACCAAGTTCGGTGGAACATCCCTCGCGCTCTCGCTGGTGCTGCTCGCCTTGACGGGTATCCCGCAGATCGAACGCATCACCAACTTCACATGGTTCAATCACGGCCACACCGCGCTCCGGCTCTACTCGTTCTTCGCGATGACCCTGTTCGCAGCCGCCTATCACATCCTGCCGCGAGTGACTGGCGCGCGCATCTGCCCGCATCGCATCAGGATCCATTTCTTTCTGGCGATGCCCGGCTCATTGTTGATGACGCTTCCGTTGGTCGTTGGTGGAGTATTGCAGGGTGTGAAACTCCTCAATCCGGAGACGCCTTTCCTCGACGCGAGCAAATCTGCGCTCATGGCGTTCCGCATCACATCGCTCGGCGAAGTTCTTTTCGCCGCTGGCGCTGTCCTGTTCCTCATCAACGTGACGACTGTATTGTTCAAGACCTGCTGGTCGGGTTGCAAGACGACGTGCTGCGATTCGGCGAATCTGAAATGCGCGGAGGTGAAGGCTTGAAATCAAGCGCCACAATTTTTCTCGCAGCGTTCCTTGCACTCGCCGGTTCGTGGGGTGGATTCGTTCTCGCGCCTCAAATCCAGCTTGGCCGCGCTGTGCAGGTGAAGGAAACCGGTTCAGAAAACCTTTATCCGCTCGCGCGTTCTGGTCTGGCGACGCGCGGCGCGGAGGTCTATCGCGCCAACGGTTGCGTCTATTGCCACAGCCAGCAGATCGGACAGGAAGGAATTCATTGCGAAGTGATTTTGACCGATGCGGGCACGAATATCGCGGCCACATCAGCCGGGGTTTACAGCGTGAATCCCGGGCTCAAGGACAAGTTGGATAAACTGCTTGAATCGCTGCCGCAGACCATCACGACAGTACCGGACATGAACGCGGCGGACGCGCCCGTAGCGGCGTTGCAGGCCGGTGGCGGCAAGGCTGAAGTGCGCATCGTGCCCGAGGGCGCGGACATTTCACGCGGCTGGGGCAAACGCCGGACAGTGGCGCAGGACTATTTACAGGACTCGACGGTTCAACTCGGCTCGCGTCGTGTCGGCCCTGATCTGGCCAACGTTGGAACTCGCATCACTGTGAACGCCGCCTTGCTGCATCTCTACGCGCCGCAAGCCGTGGTGACCGGCTCGACGATGCCGGCCTACCGGTTTCTGTTCGAGAAGCGCAAGATTGGCCGCGTGCCTTCGCCGGATGCGCTGGAGCTGCCCAAGGAATTTGCGCCCGAAACCGGATTTGAGATTGTGCCGAAGGAGGAAGCCCGCGTGCTGGCGGTCTATCTTGCGAGTCTGCGTGCGGAAGCACCGCTGTTTGAAGCGCCGGTCACGGTGGCGCAGGCCGCTGTCACCACAAACACCAATTCACCCGCGAAATGAGCGACGAGACAAAACAATCCTCTTGCACCGCGCCTGAAGCCGAACCGGCGGTGACGCACACCACTTTGCCGATCTGGCTGGTGGCGGCGTTTTTGATTTTGCTGTTCACGAGCGCATGGACGTTCAACGAACGCGGTGGTTGGTTTGATGCAAAGGTGAACCAGCCGTTTACTTCCGTCGGCCACGTCATGGCGTATCAGCCGCGAATGAACGAGAACCCGCAGATACGCCTGGGCAAGGCTGTCTTTACGAAGGCATGTGAGAATTGCCATGATGCTTCCGGCATGGGCAGGCAGGGTACGGCGCCGCCGTTGGCAGGTTCAGACTGGGTCAACGCACCGAAGCCCGACCGCATTATTCGCATCCCCCTGTACGGATTGAGTGGTCCAATCACTGTTTCTGGGAAGCAATACAGCTTCAACTTAGCCATGATGGAGCTCGGCAGCGCCCTTTCTGAACAAGAAGTGGCGAACGTTCTTACTTACATCCGGCAGGCGTGGGGCAACAAAGCCGGGCCGGTTTCGGTGGAGCAGGTGCAGGCCGTGAAGAAGGAAATCGGCAAACGGCCAAACTTCACGCCGGAAGAATTGCAGAAGGTCGCCGACAGATAAGTCATTTCTTCGACTCGACCCGCTCCATCGCCCAGCGCGCGTGTTCGGCAATCAAAGGCTCTGAATCTCCGCAGGCCTTTTCCAAAATAGGAAGCGCGGTCTTGTCTCCAACGTTTCCCAACGCCACACACACGTTCCTCAACAGGCCGCGTCGTTTTGTTCTTAGCATGGGTGTGTCTGCAAACTTCGATTTGAATCCAGCCTCATCGAGTTCCAGCAGTTCAATCAGGTCAGGTGTCGCAAGGTCGGCGCGCGCGTGCGGTTTCATCAGGCTTCCCTCGCGCGCGAAACGATTCCACGGACACGCAGCTAGGCAATCGTCGCAGCCGTAGATGCGATTGCCGATGAGCGGGCGTAGTTCGACGGGGATTGAGCCTTTGAGTTCGATGGTCAGGTAGGAAATGCAAAGACGTGCGTCAAGCTGGAACGGCGCGGTGATGGCGCGCGTCGGACAGGCGGTGATGCAACGGGAACACGAGCCGCAACGGTTCTTCTCCGGAGCATCGGGTTCGAGTTCGAGCGTGGTCAAAATCTCCGCGAGAAAAATCCAGTTGCCGAGTTTGCGGCTGATGACGTTGGTGTGTTTGCCGACGAAGCCGATGCCGGCACGCTGGGCGAGATCTCGTTCGAGAACCGGCCCGGTATCCACATACCAGAGCGAGCGTGTGGTTGCGTCGCCAAGTTTGTTTACAAACGTGGTAAGTGCTTTGAGTTTTTCCGCCAGCACGTCGTGGTAGTCGGTGAAGCGGGCGTAGCGGGCAATCAGGCCGTGGTGCGTGGTGCGTGGTGCGCGAGCCGCATAGCTTGATGCGTGTTGCGTCAAGCAAAGATCGGGTGTCGGCTCGTTGCTTGACGCATCACGCACCACGCACCACGCATCTTCATAACTCACCGCCAGACAAATCACGCTTCGTGCGCCCGGCAGCACGCGCTCCGGTGCGACCCGTTTCTCAGCATTGCGGGCGAGCCAGGCCATTTCACCCTGTTGACCTTCAGCGAGCCAGCGTTGCAGATGCGGCGCGCTTTCCGGCGGCGTGGCGGTGGTGAAACGGCAGTCGTCGAAGCCGAGTTCGCTCGCACGCTGGCGGATGGCGTCATTCATCTTCGCGAATTGGTCGCGAGGCGGAACTGGCTGATGACCTGCATGGCGACCTCCCGGGCGGAGCGGAGTTCGCCGTTGATGAGGACATCTGCCTGCCTGTAGAACTGTTCGCGGGCCGCCAGCAATGCGCGGATTTTGCCCAACGGATCAGGGCTGTGAAGCAGTGGACGATGCGATTGATCGCGGACGCGTTCGTAGATTTTTTCTGGAGAAAGCCAGAGGCAGAGCACGAGTGAATGTTTCTTCAGGCTGACAAGGTTCGCAGGATTGGTCGGCAAACCGCCACCTGTGGAAATGACCGTGCTGGTGCGTGCGCCCAGTTCTTCGACGAGCTGGGCTTCGAGTTCGCGAAAGGCCGGCTCGCCGTTCTGCGCGAAGATGTCACTGATTTTTTTGCCGCTTCGCTCCTCGATCAGCGCATCGGTGTCGAGATAATCGTAATCGAGTTGTTCGGCAACAATCCGCCCCACGGTGGATTTTCCCGTGCCCATGAAACCGATGAGGGCGATGTTGCTGATATGGCGGACCACTGACACGCGCATGGATTAGCGCATTTGCGGCAGAGGCGCACGATTATTTCTGCCGGCATGACGACAACAGATTCACAGTCAAACGCGGCTGCGTCATTTCTGGCCGGGCTTTATGTGCGTCGTATGGTTTCTAACCCGTGGCGTTGGGTTTCGCGGAGGTTCTCTCGATCCTGCCCCGATACGCCGAGAGAAAATAAACGAGCACCGCCGCCACCGTCAGCGCCAGTCCGCTCCAGAACAGCGACCAGCGGGTTCCACCCGCACCCGTGCAGGATCTGAACCATGCGCCGACACCGAGGTACCCGATGAGGTTGCCCACGCCGCCGTTTACCAGCGCCATCAATGCCTGCGCCCGTGCGCGCCACGCAGGATCCACGCGCTGTTCCAGGTAAATTTGCGCGGTGATAAAAACCAGCGTGAATGACGCGCCATGCAGGATCACGCCCGCCAGCACTCCGAATTTGTTGTCCAGCGCGCTCAAAAGAAACCGTACCAATCCGAATCCGAGGCCGGTCGCAAATATCCATTTCAACCGCAAGCCGGTCATCATTGCGCCGATTGCCAGCATGCTGATGATCTCCGTGACCTGCCCCAGGCTCATCCAGGCGCTCGTGTGCTTGAAGCCGAGTTCGCGCAATTGCGGCGGCGCGTAGGGATAAAATCCGGTGAGCGGAATCGCAAACAGCGCGATCACGATGAACACCACGCGGTGATCCGGATTGCGCAGAAGCGTGAGCGCATCCAGGCCAAGACGTTCGTGCCAGGTGAGATTTTCGGCGGACTTCGGCGTCTCAAGTTGCGGCAGAAAAAATGTGAACACGCACACTCCCACCCACATTGCAGCTCCGCTGTAAGCCGCAGTCGAGGTTGTGTCAGCACCGAGAGCGCTCACAATCCAGCAGCCTGCCATCCAGCCGCAGGTTGCCATCGCACGGATTGCGCCGAACTCCTTCTGCGCATCAGCCAGCCGGGCAAAGACAATTGTGGATGAAATGCTGAATGTCGGCGAGGAGCACAACGCGTGCAGTTGGATGATGGCGAGCACGAGCCATTTGTTCCAGCCAAGGTGTATGGAGGTTGCTGCCAGCGCCATCGCGCCTGCCGTGGCGAGCGACAACCAGCGGAGCACCAGCACTGGCGACGCATGGCGGTCGGCCATTGCGCCGAAGATGAGCGGTGAAATAAACGCTGCAATGGCTGACGATGCAAACGCGTACGGTTTGATGTCGTGCAGGCCATTCGCGTCCAGCACCGTGCTCAGAGGCACCAGCCACATGCCCATCGCCGCTCCTTGAATCAGGAACAGCGCGGTCAACTCTGCGTATTCAGCCCTGCGAATCGGTCCCAGCACGCGCAGAGGACACAGGAACCGGCATCAAAAGGCAAAACTTACCGTGCGTGGGATGATCGTGGCGTCGCTACGGCTTCGGCTTGGGCGGTGTGGGCCTGCGGATTTCCGCGTCGAAGGTTCCCATGACATAACTCTTCTCAGGGTCAGGCCCGCAGAAGTAAATTTTCCCAGGCAGTCTGCCGGAGGCGACCGCTCCAAATTCGACGCGTAACGAGTAACCGTTAAAGCAGTTTTCATTCACCGCCTTTCCTTCCTCGTTTCGAGTACGAAGAATCACGCGCGGGAATTTCTCGCGATCGGGTTCGATGCTGACGGTTTTCCCCGCGAGGTCCTCGGGTTGTTTTGCAAACAGTTGCACCGACAATCCGACATCTGGCGGCCAGTTTGGTCCCTGCCGCAAATCCAGATGCCCGCCCTTGATCGTGGCGCGCTCGATGGTGAAACTTTTTCCACTGACGCGACCTGCTGCCGGTGCATCTGGAATCGTCACTCCGGTAAGATTCGTCAGCCAAAACGCGTCATCACCGGATGGTGGTGCGGGTGGCGGTGCTGGGAGTTGTCCGACCCGGTTTGTGTCTGCACCACGCGTGGCCCTGCCCGTTTGATTTCTTCCGCCGAACAGGGTTTTACGGAAAACAATGGCACCCGCCGCCACGCCCAGCACGAGCAGGCCAAGGGCAATGGCGACCAGGGGGGATTTTTTTGTGGCTGAGGCGGGCGCTGGCGCGGTGCCGCCGGGAAGTGGAATGGACCGCGTCTGAACCTCCGAGGCCGTGAGCACGAGACTGGATGAGCCTTCCGCAGACGGGTGCGGGACGACGAGCTTGCGAAAACAGGTGGGGCACTCCATCGGCGAGCCGGCTTTGTCTGCGGTGCACTCGATGTGCTGACCGCAGACCGGACACGCAAATTTGAAAACGCTCATGGCAGTTTCGTCAGGTGTTTCCCGCCAGACGATGGCACTTCCTGCCGTCCGCTGCAACCCGTCTGTTTGTCGTGGATGTGGAAGGGTTTGAGCAGAAGGGTGAAAATCCTTGGTGAAATGCGCGGTGCCGGATGTTAGTCTCCACATCAGTGACGCCCGATGAAATGAAAATACAACGAGCTTTTACGTTGATTGAGCTGCTGGTGGTGATTGCCATCATCGCAATCCTCGCGGCGATGTTGTTGCCTGCTCTCGGAAAAGCCAAGGCCAAGGCGCAGGCTGCCGCATGTCTGAATAACCTCAAGCAGTGGGGAATGGCTACACAGCTTTTTGCTGGTGACAACGATGATTTCCTGCCGAAAGACGGTTCCGCCAGCGGTAGTTCTACCGTTGATGGTTGGTACATTGACCTGCCGCGCACGCTCGGTTTGCCTACATACGCAGAAGTTCCATGGCGGACGAATGCGGCCATTGACCCGGGTCGGACCATCTGGATATGTCCATCAAATCCTAGGCGCAGCAATGGTGCGAACCTGTTTCACTATTGCCTTAACCGTCATGTAAATCTCACGGGATCGGGTAATAAGGTAAGGCTTTCGAGCATTCCAAAACCGACCGCCACTGTTTGGCTTTTTGACAATGGCGGTGCTGCGCCGGTGGCCCAACAAAACAATGTCCATTCAAACCTCCACTCTGCCGGAGCAATTTTTACATTTCTTGACGGCCACGCGCAGCGCTATGGAAACAAAGAATATTGGGATTTTGCTGCTGACAAAGGTCGGACAAATAATCCTTCCATCATCTGGATTCCGTAATCAGGCCACCGCAGGAACTGTTTCCACCTTGGCGTTGTTTTCCAGAAACTCCAAGACCTTCTCGTGTGCGAGCTGGTCGTAGATTTCCGTGAAGCCATTCCGCTTTTGAAGGTCCTTAGCAAACTGCTCCACCGGAATCTGGTTCATCTGCGCGAGAATCTGAACACGGCGCAGGATTTCCTCCTGGGCCACCTTGATGTCCTCCTTCTCGGCGATGCGCTGGACGATGAATGCGAATTTCACCCGTTCCTTGGCACTGGCGGCGGCGGCGGTGTAGATCGCGTCCTTTTCCTTTTCAATCACCTCGCGGTTCACGCCGCGCCGCGCGTTTTCGTTGACCAGATTATAGACCACATTGCGGGTCTCGTGCGCCACGGTGCCCTCGGGCAGATCAAATGAAACCTTGCCCATGAGCGCCTTGATGATCTGCTCGCGGACATCGCGCTTTTGTTTGCTGGTGAGTTCGCTTTCGAGATCGCGCCGCACGCCTTCCTTGAGTTTGTCGAGACTCTCGGCGTCGTAGGTCTTCGCAAACGCATCGTCAATGGCGGGCAGGGTTTTCTCTCGCACCTCCACGATCTCGACTTCATAGACACCCTTGCGACCGGAAAGTTCCTTGGAAACAAAGTCCGCCGGGAAGTCCACGTTCACCGTGCGTTTCTCGCCGGCCTTGCCGCCGAGCAATTGTTCGCTGAATCCGGGGATGAACGAACCCTCCTTCATCTCGATCCAGAAACCCTGCTTCTGCGTCAACCCGAGCGCGGTGGGGGCAATGTCCGTGAGTGGCTTGCCATCCGTTGTGCCGGTGTAATTCACCACGGCGATGTCGCCGTTGGCGAGGGGTCGCTCGACTTTTTTGAAGTCCGCACGCTGTTCACGGAGAATCTCAATCGCCTTGGAAACGTCCTCGTCCGTCACGCTTTTGTTATCGCGTTTGACGGGCAGGCCCTTGTATTCGGGCAGTTCAAATTCAGGCGAGGTCTCGACGGTGACGGCGAACTGGAACGCCTGGCCGCGGCCAAATTGAATCTCTTCCACGTCGGGCTGGCCGAGCACTTCGAGCTTCTTTTCCTCGACGGCCTTGCGATACGAGTCGCTCAAGAGCTTCTTGCGCACTTCTTCCTGGATTTCCTTTTCGTATTTTTTGACGACCATCGGGATGGGCGCTTTGCCGGGGCGGAAGCCGGGCAGGCTGGCTTGCTTTTGAAAATCCTTCTCTATCGCGCCAAACGCCGTGTCCACGGCTGCGGGATCCAGTTCAATCCGAACAAGCTTCTTGCACGGGGCCAAATTTTCAATTGTTACGTTCACTTGATGCCTTTCAATGTCCGCCGGGAAAAATCATTCCATCGTCTGGATTTCCCGATTCTGCGGGATTGCCAGACTAGGCAACTCGCGTGGTCCCGTCAAGAACGTGAAAAGGCTGACACATGCTGGCGAGGATGAGTCAGGGGAATGATTGGCAGAGGAATGGAACTTTTCCCCATTCCCCCGACCGATTTCGACGGCAAACTGTGACCTGTAATTTCCATCGCCCCCATCGCGCCCTGTTCACATTCAGACTTGATTCCACTCCGCGCCGCCCGAATTCTTTGTGCATGGACAAACCCGATCAACTCCGTGAACTCTGGCGGATGCAGGACGCACTGAACAAACGCATCGGCGTCAACACCGGCGGCATGAGCGACGAGGAAAAGACCAAGTGGCTCTTGAACTACTCGCGCGCCATGACCCAGGAAATCGCCGAACTCACCGACAGCGTCCCGTGGAAATGGTGGGCCAAGTATCAGAAGTTCGACGAACAGAACGCACGTGTGGAGGTGGTGGACTTGTTTCACTTCCTAATCAGCATGGCGCAGGTGCTCGGCATGAGCGCGGACGACGTGTTCGCCGCCTACATGAAAAAGAACGAGGTCAACTTCAAGCGCCAGGACACCGGCTACACGAAGAAAGACGAGCACGATTCGAAACATATTTGAAGTTCTGTGACTAGCAAAACTCAAGTCCCTCCCCGCTGGCGCAACGATGTCGAGCGCATTCTCATCACGGACGATCAACTCGCGCGCCGGATCAAGACATTGTCACGTGCGATTGAACGCGACTTTCGCGGGCGCGAGATGGTTGTCGTATCCTTGCTCAACGGCACGATCATGTTTCTGGCAGACATGATCCGTCATCTGTCGCTGCCGTTGCGGCTCGATTTCATGGGCGTGTCCAGTTATGGCGCGGGCACGGAATCCGGCGAGCTTGTCTTCACCAAGGAACTGCGCATTGACGTCCGCGGGCGGGATGTGTTGCTCGTGGATGACATTCTCGACACGGGCAGAACCCTTAGCCGCGTCATTCCAAAACTCCGTGCGCTCAAGCCGCGGCGCATCAAGGTCTGCGTGCTGCTGGACAAACCCTCGCGCCGCGTCGAGCGGGTGAAGGCGGACTACATCGGCTTCACCATCCCGGATTTCTTCGTGGTCGGCTATGGACTCGACTTCGCAGAGAGGTATCGCAACCTGCCGTTCGTGGGCGTGCTGCATTCGCACATTTACAAGCAGGACATTGGCCGCGTGATGTCCTTTCGCAAACGTCGTTGACCCGTGCCATGCAAGTCCGCGTCACGTTTTATTCCTACTTCAAAGAACTCACGGGCTGCGGTGAAACCACTGAAACCATTTCCGCCGCCGCCGATCTCGGCGCGTTGCATGAGCAACTGATGGCGCGTTTCCCGAAACTCGCAACGATGCGGAGGTCCACCCTGCTTGCCGTGGGCGTTGACTACCAGACGAGAGATTACGTGCTGAAAGAAGGAGACGAGGTTTCCTTGTTTCCGCCCGTGCAGGGCGGCTGACCACGCCGGGAAACATGAAACGCGAACTCATCCTGACATCCGAGCCGATCAACGAGGCATCATTGATTGCCCGTCGCACGATGTCCGGCGGCATGGGCGCTGTGGTGAACTTTCTTGGCGTGGTGCGTGGCAGCGAAGATGGCAAAACCATTTCAGCCATCAAATACGAAGCGTTCGATAAAATGGTCCGCCATCAATTTCATCTGCTCTTTGATGAGATGGAAAAACGCTGGCCGATAGAGTCGGTGCGTCTTGTGCATCGCGTTGGCGTGGTCAAAGTCAACGAGCCGTCGCTCTGGGTGGAAATCGTCGCTCCGCATCGCGGCGAAGCGTTCGCCGCGTGCCAGTGGTTGATTGACGGGATGAAGCGGATCGTGCCGATCTGGAAGAAGCCGGTGGCTTAATCCTCCGAGAACAGATATTCCAGATCCGACTTGGACAAACTGCGCGCGAAGCCTTCCTCGCCGAGCACGTCGGCAATCGTCTGCGCCTTGCTCTGTTGGAGTTCCCAGATTTTTTCTTCCACGGTGCCGGGGGCGATGAGCCGGTACGCATTCACGGTCTGCGTCTGGCCGATCCGATGTGAGCGGTCAATGGCCTGTGCCTCCACAGCCGGATTCCACCACGGGTCGTAAAGAATCACGTAGCTGGCGTTGGTGAGATTCAGTCCCGTGCCCGCCGCACGCAAACTCAACAGGAACACGCCCGGATCCGGATCGCTCTGGAACGCGTTAACCACCTCCTGCCGGTCCTTGGTCTGGCCGGTGAGGATGTGAGTCTTGATGTTGCGCACATGACATTCCTTCTCGAGCAGTTGGAGCATCTGCACGAACTGCGAGAACACGAGAACCTTCTGTCCCTCGTGCATGAGGTTGTCGAGCAACTCGAACAACGTATCCGTCTTGCCGCTGGCGGAATCGTTGCCGACGAGTTGCGGGTGGCAACAGACTTGGCGCAACCGCGTGAGGGCGGCGAGCACATGCATTTTGCTCTTGTTGAGGCCCTGTTCGGCAACAGCCTGCATGATCTGGTCGCGGCTGCGACGCAATTCGGCAAGGTAAAGCTTCCGCTGGTCTTCGCTGAGCGGACAATCGCGCCGCTGCTCGATGCGGTCGGGCAAATCCTTCGCGACGTGTTTCTTCAGCCGGCGCAACAACAGCGGGCGCAGCTTGGCCGAGAGCCGGCGGCGCGCGATGCGCTGGGCGGATTCGGTTTTTTCATTCCGCGTCTCCGGTGTTGGCGCAGGCGCTTCTGCATCGGCCTTTGATTTCGGTTCGTAGGTCTCGATGAAGTGTTCCTGGCTGCCGAGGTAGTTGGGCTGGACGAAATCCACAATGCTCCACAGATCGAGCATCCGGTTTTCAAGCGGCGTGCCCGTGAGCGCGAGGCGGCATTCAGATTTTAGCTGCTTGACGGATTGTGTGACCTGCGCGCCCGGATTCTTGATGAATTGCGCCTCATCGAGAATCACCGCGCGGAACGCGAACTTCTGCAATTCCTCAAGATCACGTCGGAGCAACGAGTAATTCGTGACGATGATGTCGTTTTCAGGAATTTGTTTGCGCAGGTTGTGGCGTGCGGCACCGCTTTCGAGCACCAGCACCCTCATGCCGGGTGTGAACCGCGAAGCTTCGCGACGCCAGTTGTGCAGCACGGATGCAGGGCAGATGACGAGCGACGGTTTCGGGTTCTTGCGGTTGCGTTCCTTGAGCCACGCCAGCCACGTGAGTGTTTGTAAAGTTTTTCCAAGACCCATGTCGTCGGCGAGGATGCCACCGAGCTTGATCTCCGTGAGGTGGGACAGAAAATCGAATCCGTCCCTCTGATACGGCCGCATCTCCGCCTGCAAACCTTCCGGCAGTTTTGCGCAAGGCACGCCTTTGAAATCCCGAAGGCGTTCGCGCAACGCTTTCGCTTCCGGTGAATCAACAAACCGACCGAGCTCCGCGTCATCCAGGTGCGCCACGTTTTCGAGCCCGACCTTCTGCGGCACGGCGATCAATCCATCCACGCCCATGTCGGCCATGGCCTCGTGCGCGGATTGCACGGCGGCGGAATCCAGTTCCACCCAGCCGGAATTCGGCAGCTTGACGAACCGGCCGGACGCGGATGCGAGGCGTTCAAGATCGGCCTTGCTGAGTTTCAACCCCTCGGCCTCCCATTCGGCGGACACAGCGAGCCAGTCAATGCCGCTGCCTTTGACGATCAGCTTCGGCTTGAGCCGGCGCGGTGTGAGGAAGAGGCGATGAAATGCAGGGTTGCCAAGGAAATCCACGCCCTCGGGCCGGTGTTGCCATGATTCGGCAAGAGTGCCGAGGCAATTCTCGTTCGCATCACCGCTCCACAAACCAGACTCGGGTGCGAACCAATCCAACTGGCGCAGCCATTGAATCGCGGGTTCGAGACGCGGGTCGTCGAGAATCTCGGGTTTGTCGTGGGGACGTTTGCGGGAATCGTTGGCCTGCCACTCGGCACCGGTCCAGAACCAGACGGAATTATCCCGCTGACTTTTCGCCAGCAGCCGGAGACGCACCGTGTCATCAAGCAGCTCGAACACGAATTGCGGCACAGCTTTGTGCGTGACGCAGAGCTGATCCCAATCCACTTCGTGGTTGGTCTGGGTGCGGCGCAGGTGCATCAGCAAACGATGGCTGAGGCGCCTCACGGGCACCGCGGGTCGCCCGGCCCAGTAGGTGAGCACGCCGGCAGGCGGCGCATTGCGCAGCAGATAAAATGAATTGCCTGCAAGTACGAGCGGCGGCTGTTGGTTGAAAAATTTGACGTCCGCCACCGTCATGTGGGTTCCGTCGGGCAACGTGATCCGGTGAGTAAAAGAAAGTTCCTTGGTGCCGTTTTCAAGATGCGGGTCGAGCGAAACAATCTGGCCGTTGAATTGAAACGGTCTGCCATCGTGCGCCGAAACGAGCCGCGAAGTGTGGCCCCATCGTGCAAGCCAGTGTAGCAATTCGGTGTCGGAGAGAACCAGCGTGTCATTGCCGTCCTGCCGCGTGCGATGAGTTTCGGTCAACCAGGTGATGAACTCCCAATCGGCAGGAGGAAACAATTCCTGCTCATGCGCGGCGCGCGTGGCGAGATCAATCAGGTCGCGCAGTGTACGCACTTTTTCCCCGGTGCGCGGACGGAACAGATGGAACTGCACGCCAAACCTAAAACGCTCGGGATGGTTGTCATCCGGTCGGGGTGAGCAAACGACGCGGAGCGTGGCGCGAGGTGTGTCAAGGTGCGGCGGCTGTTGGGGGAACAGCCAGTTTTCGAGTTCGTGGACAAGCTTGCGTTCCTGCTCCACCTCCTGCGCACGCGCGAAGCGAACGAGGTTCGCGTGCGGAGAAAGTTCGGGCGGCCTGGAGCGTTTGGCGCGGCGGAACAGGAAGGCGAG
>JABFSR010000007.1 GCA_013140495.1 Verrucomicrobiota bacterium | reverse complement strand
CGCGGAAATATCCTTGTCACTCGCAGCAAGGGCACGGAGTTTTTCGACGCGGACAAGATCGGCAGCTGGATTGTTCTGCGGCACTGGCGGGCTGGAGATCGTTTCCAGCCCATCGGGATGGAGCACTCCGTCAAACTCCAGGACTGGTTCACGAATCGGAAGATTCCTCTGGCAGAACGTCGCAAACTCGTCCTCGCAACAACAGCGTCCGGAGAGATTTTCTGGATCGAAGGCGAACGAATCGGAGAGCAATTCAAGCTTTCCCCCTACACGACACGCCGGCTGATCTGGAACCATGCCACGATTCTGTGAGCGGACGTGGCTGATTACTCGAATTTGTTCCAACGGAAACCAAACCAGATTCTTCCCATTGACCGATTACTCAAAGCTAAAGTTCTCTGGACTCGTATCGCATTTCCGGCTAGAAGCAGGCGCTCCTTATGCATTCGTCCAATCCACGTAAAACAGGTTCAGTGTGGAAGGCCGCGCTCGCCTGGCTGACCATTCTCGCGGTGACCTTCGGCATGCTCGCCTTCTGGTTGTGGTCGGAATCCGGTCGTCATAGCGACGCGCCCGCGCAAGGATCAGGATTTTCAATCTTCCTGTTCGTCATCGGTGCTCTATCGGTGTTCACAGGCGTTGCGGGCTATTTTGTAGTACTTGCCACAAATTGTTTTCGCGCCGATTTCAGCAAGCCCATGTGGAACGACATGAAGACGCGAATCTATGTTGCCAACATTTTCGTCCCGCTCATGGTGATGATGGGGATTGGATTTATGCTGTCGGTGTTCCTCACGCCTGCGCTGCGCAACCACGGTGTGTCCGAATCCATGGCGCAACTGCTGCCGATGCTGGGATGCATTGGGTTGATGCAAATATTGCTCGTCTGGTTCGTCATCTGGGCGCCACTGGAGAAGAGCCTCATAGAAAAACGCCTCACAGCGCGCGGAATTTCCGCCGAACAGATGCGGACGGGTATTTATGTCGGCCTGTCCAATCCTGACAAAAGCAGTCTCAAGAAATTCACCTGCATCGAGGAGGACATGGGAATGCTCTGGTTCGACCCCGATCAACTGATTTACTGGGGCGATGCAGAGGCCTTTTCATTGCGGCGCGACGATGTGCTTGACGTCGAGCGTCAAGTGGACGCAGCGAGCACGACAGCTTTAAGTTGCACGGCACACGTTGTATTGCGGGTGCTGCAAGGCACCAGTGATCGGCGCATCCGACTGCACTGTGAAGGCATTCTGACGATGGGAAGGAAGCGCTCTGCGATGAATCAACTTGCAGAACGAATCGCCCATTGGCGTTCACAAGGGACGACGGGCCGTTGAACAGTGACGATTCGCCGGCAATGACTAGGTGAGTCCCAAATGCCGGCCCTGCAAGCGTCCTTTGCCCGCAAGCACCGGCGCAGACAAATGTCAGCAAACCCTTTCCACTTGCTCGACTGCGTCTCCATCTGCTAATCCTACCGCACATTTATGGCTGCCATCGGGCGTTTCCAGAAAGGCGACGACATCTTCTTCGCCAAGGTCGTTGACGGGGAGTTGTTCAAACTTCGTGGCGACGTTTTTGCCTCACCGTCGTTTGATCGCAAGCCAACTCCCCGCAAAGGCGTGCGGACACTGGTTCCGATCACGCCCTCGAAAATCATCGCAGTCGGACTCAACTACGCTGATCATGCGCGCGAGCAGAACAAGCCGTTACCCAAAGAGCCGCTTACATGGATCAAGGCCACCACGTCGTTGATTCCTGATGGCGCCAAGATCGAAGTTCCATATCCAAATCATCGCACTGACTTCGAGGCCGAGCTTGCCATCGTCATCGGGCGCAAGGTTCGTAACGTCCCGGCGTCATCCGCCGCGCGCTACATTCTTGGCTTCACCGCCGCACAGGACATCAGCGACCGCACGATTCAAAACGCTGAAAGCCAGTACATGCGGGCAAAGTCGTTCGACACGTTTACTCCGCTCGGACCGTACATCGAAACCAAAATTGAGCCGGACGATCTCAATATCCAGCTCTTCCAGAACGGCCAGCTCCGCCAAAACTCAAACACCAGGCAGTTGATTTTCAAATGCAACGAACTGGTGAGTTTCATCTCACAAAACATCACGCTGCTACCCGGCGATGTGATCATCACCGGCACACCCGCAGGCGTCGGCCCGATCAAATCTGGTGACACGCTTGAAGTCCGCATTCAAGGTCTCGCTCCACTTGTCAACACGGTGAAGTGATTGAACGTCTATCTGCACGCCAACTTTGGCATGATGATTCGCAAAAAGAACTTCGTTCTGCCACTTCGTTTTGTTTAACCTATCCGCCACATGAAGTGGACAAAGACTTTGATTCCTACGCTCCGCGAAGCTCCGTCTGACGCGGAAATCCTTTCACACAAACTCCTGCTGCGCGCCGGACTCATCCGCAAACTGGCTGGCGGCGTTTATACCTTTCTCCCTCTCGGTTTGCGTGCTCTCCGTAAAGTGGAACGCATCATCCGTGAGGAAATGGATCGGGCCGGAGCGATTGAAGTCCTCATGCCAGCCCTGCAACCGACAGAAATCTGGGAGGCCACCGGCCGCGCTGAAACTGCCAAGGACGTTCTATTCAAGGTCAAAGATGGCTCGGGTCGGCAGTGGTTTCTCAGCCCGACGGCGGAGGAAGTCATCACCACCATGGCGGCGAATGAGATCAACTCGTATCGTCAGTTGCCAAAGAACTTTTACCAGGTCAGCACCAAGTTCCGCGACGAGATCCGCCCACGCTTCGGTCTTATGCGCGCGAAAGAATTCATCATGAAGGATGCCTATTCCTTCGATACGACGGATGAAAACGCGATGGCGAGTTATCAGAAGATGTACGACGCCTACAAACGCATCTTTGATCGTTGCGGCGTGCAGAACTTTCCCGTCGAAGCGGACACCGGCGTCATCGGCGGCAGTCACTCGCATGAGTTCATGGTCCCGGCGGACACCGGAGAAAACGACGTCGTGTTCTGTGAAGCCTGCGGTTACGCGGCAAACATCGAGAAGGCCACCAGCGGCATTCCCAAGACCGCCGCACGCGACATCGGCCCTGCTCCGGAAAAATTCGCCACCCCCGGCGTTGTCACCATCGAGGCTCTGAGCAAAGCGCCTTACAGTGTACCTGCAAACCGCCAGATCAAGACGCTCGTTTACATTGCGGACAGCAAACCAGTCATCATTTTGATTCGAGGTGATGACCAGTTGAACGAAACAAAGTTTGCGGCACGCACCGGCGCAGCGGCGTCGCGACCTGCCACACCGGAGGAATGTTTTGCAACACTTGGTGCGAAACCTGGTTCTCTCGGTGCAGTTGTGAACGTCCCAGCAGGTGTTCGGGTACTGGCTGATGAACGTTTACGCGGTGCGAACGACATGACCACCGGTGCGAACGAGGACGGTTTCCATCTGAAGAATGTTGCCATCGAGCGCGACATCAAGGTCACCGACTGGTTCGATTTGCGCACTGTCACCGCAGGCGAACCCTGCGCCAAGTGTGGCAAGTCACTGAAAATCCGCCGCGCCATCGAGGTCGGCCACGTATTCAAACTCGGCACGAAATACAGCGTGGCGCTCAATGCAACATTCCTCGACGCGGACGGCGCACGCAAACCCTGTGTGATGGGCTGCTACGGCATCGGCGTGACGCGCACGCTTCAGGCCGTCATCGAACAGTGCAATGACAAGGATGGAATCGTCTGGCCGATGCATGTCGCTCCTTATCAGGTGTGCATCACGCCACTCGCTGTCGCAGCGGATCATCCGTGCATGTTACTCGCCGAAAAGATTTATGCTGAACTCACGGCGAGAGGTGTTGAAGTCATCCTGGACGACCGCGACGAACGGCCCGGCGTGAAGTTCAAGGATGCCGACCTCGTGGGTTTCCCCATCCGCGTCAGCATTGGCGAGAAGTCGCTGGCGAAAGGCAAGGTGGAAATCAAGCCGCGCAATGGAGTGATGACGGTCTCAAAAACAGAAGAGACAGTCGAACGGGTGCTCGCACTCGTGAAGTGAGCGTCGATCGACGTTAGGAAGCGTCATGATTGCGCCCGAATCCTTGTCAGCTTGAAGGGTTGGTTTCCCAAGATTCGTCGTTTTTTGAGTCTTTATGAATCAACTGCTCCGACTGATTCTGCAGGTCGCGTCGCCAGCCCAATGCAAAGCAGACTCCGAGGAGCGGAAACAACAGAAGTGCGACGCCCCAATTAAAGAAATAAGAAACGACCGCCAGATATTCATCGTCGCTACTTGACACCTTTGACGCGATTACCAGGCGATAAACGACGTGAGCAAAAGGCACGGCAGCGAGAAAGCCACAAATCCACATCAGTGCCGTGCCTTTTGC
>JABFSR010000113.1 GCA_013140495.1 Verrucomicrobiota bacterium | reverse complement strand
CCGGCTACGTGCCGGCGTTCTTGCAGCCGATTGAGAAGCGCATCCTCATGCTCTACACCGGCATTCGCGCGCAGGTCGGCGTGAAAATTTATGGCGACAATCTCGACGCACTGCAACAGAAGGCTTACGAGGTGGAGGCGGTGGTGAAACAAATCCCCGGCGCGGCGGGCGTATCGCCGTCGCGCGTGCAGGGCAAGCCGTATCTCAATGTGAAGGTGGATCGCCGCGCGATGGCGCGTTATGGCTTGAGCGCTCGCGACGTGCTGGATGCGGTCGAGGTCGCCATCGGCGGCAAGAATGTCAGCGTGACCATCGAGGGTCGCGAGCGATATCCAATTCAAGTGCGGTTGGAGCGTGGCGAACGGGATGACATCGAGAAGATTGGGCGCATCTTAATTGCGACCAAGTCTGGCATGAGCGGTGGCGCAGCCGCGAGTTCAGGCGGCGCGGCCGCTGGCGGCGGCATGGGCGGCAGCGTTGGGGCGGCGAAGAGTTCTTCGACGGCGAGCGCAAGTCCAGCAGCGGCTTACATTCCGCTCGCGATGGTGGCGGTGATCACCCGCGAAGTCGGCGCGAACGAAATCGCCAGCGAGAACGGACGGTTGCGCGCTTATGTGCAGGCGAATGTGCAGGACCGCGATCTCGGCGGCTTCGTGAACGAAGTCGAAGGCGCATTGCACAAGATGAATTGGGGCAACATGACTTACAAGATGACCGGCGAATACGAGAACCAACGCCGCTTCACACAGACGATGCAGTTCGTTTTTCCCGGCGTGATGCTCATCATCTTCGTGATGCTTTACATGGTTTATCACAGTGCGGCGGAAGCGGCGCATGTGTTGCTGGCCGTGCCGTTCGCATTGAGCGGCGGCGTGTTTCTCCAAAAACTGCTTGGCTACAATTTCAACGGCGCGGTGTGGGTCGGCTATATCGCACTGTTCGGCACAGCGGTGCAGACGGGCGTGGTGATGGTCGTTTATCTGGAGGAAACGTTGAAGAAACGCATGGCGGAACGCGGCGCGCTGTTCAACTCGGCGGATTTGATTCAAGCCGTGAAAGACGGCGCGCGGCTGCGGCTGCGTCCGAAGGTGATGACGGTGGCAACCATCGTGGCGAGTTTGCTGCCGATCATGTGGAGTCACCGCCAGGGCGCGGAAGTGATGAAGCCACTCGCCACGCCAGTCATCGGCGGCATGTTGAGCAGTTTGATTCACATCCTGATCGTGACGCCGGTGATCTTCGCCTGGCTGCGCGAGCGGGAGTTGAAGAAAGCGACAAGTCGTAAAGGTGACAAGTAGAGTTCAGCGCACGAAGTCTTACCGATGACCGTATATGTCAATTACACTTCGGGTCAACGATTCCTCCTGGAAGCCGAAATCGCGCGACCTCCATTGCGCCGCGCGTACCGGGGATTAAAGCTGCAATTCCGGTTTCTACCTCTTTGAAATAGAAAAATAACACCACACGACCTTCCGTCGAAGCGTTGCCGTGATAGAATCTGTGCCCGCTCAACAGGAAAATTTTTGACTCCTCGAATTTCACGTTCCGATTCATCGCAGATGAGACAACCTTGGTCAGCACTGTCAGCAGAGCAGGGGATTCCTCCCGATCGGACAACATGATAAACTGTTCGTCACCGCAGAACTCATCGAGGAAGTAATTCACGGCAGTTTCATAATCCGTCGGGTGCAACATCCGTTCGCGCAGTATGCCGAGATGCTTCGGGAAATCTTGGGAGGCGGTGTTCATGTATGGGTGTTTGATGGAGTATGGAATCGAATACGGGGCAGGTCGCCATGATTTCACGGCCGGGAAACAGAAATGCCCAAAACATTTGCCACCGCCCGTTCGCGACCGTCGGTTGGATCGTTGAGAATTTGAAATGAATTGGTCTTCGATGTGTCGCGAACTGCCATCACCGAACTGCCGCCGCCGTCGAGGTTCAGGGCATCGTGGCAACCGAGCCGGATCATCTCCGCCGCGAGTTCATCGTATGTCATGCCCGCTGCAATGCCGGGTTTTCGACCATCCACAACCACGAGAATCAGTTTCGATCTCCTGGCATCCAGTCCGGCGGCGGTGCGGGGATGGCGTTGTTGGTTCACATGCGGAGCCGCTTTTCCGTCGGCGACGAGGATTGTGTTTCCACTGACCGCGTCGCGGGCTTCAGCGTCCGGTCGTGACAAGGTTTTGATCGAGACAGAACGGTTTGTTTCAACCACGAGGCAAGGCCGGCCTGTAGTTGTGGTGGACCACGTTTTGCCATCGGAGACTGCGACGCCGCTGACTGCGCTCCAGACGTCCGATCGAAACGCCGCTAGCGCACCCTCTGCGTCCTTGATGTTCCGCGCCCGGAAAAAGTCACCGTTCACGACGAGATCAAATCCATCACGCGTGGCGATGCTGGTGGGCCGCATGAGCGTGGTCTGCCATTGGCCCGGACCATCGGGGTCGGGGCCTCCGGGCGACACACGCACACGGATGCGGGGATTTGTCAGATCAATTTCCGCGACGAACATGCGCGTAGGCGGATTGGTGCGCGTCTCCGAGTGGATGGCGATTCCGGGGAACGGTTGGCGTGTGGCGGAAACCTCGGCGTGAGCCGGCAACAACGCGTTAACGCAGAGCCAGAGGACTGGCAACGCTTGGAGTGTTTGACAGAGATGCCTGAAACCAAAATTCACGGGCAATAGTTTGGCGCAATGGCCCTGCCATGACCAGTCCCGTTCAATCAAACGCGTCATTGCAGAAAACCCTCAACTTTGACCCGAATCCTGAAGACAACTTCATGGAATAAGGGTTTGACACGAACTGCGCGCCATTTAATCTTTGTCGCAGGATAAATTTATGGCTGAAAACATACCCAACGTTCCCACCGGCGCGGTTCCTCCGAAAAAGGAAACCGGCAAGGTGCAACCCAAGAAGGAAACAGTCCGTATCAATCTGCCGCCGAAGCCTTCTGCCGCGCCGACCATCAAGCTGCCTACGTTGCCGCCCGGCGGCCCGACCGGAGCAGCCACTCCTGCCGCGCCTTCTGCACCGGCTCCGAGCGCACCCCGCGCTTCTGCCGCACCCGTCGCCCAGCGCCCCGGCCCCGGCGGTGCAGCTTCGCCTGCAACGCCCTCGCGTCAGACCGCGCCCGCCCGCACGGCTCCGGCTGCACCCACGGTGAGCGGTTTGGATAAAGCGCTTGCCATCATGGCGATGATTTTTGCGCTGCTGGCTCTCGGCACCGTACTTTTTCTGGCATACGGCATACCCATTTGACCGGCGCTTTCAGCTTCGAACCATACAAACAAATTTATACTTAACATGGCCTCTCCCGCAATTGTCACCCTGTCTTCCGCAAACTTTGACGCCGAGGTTCTCAAGTCTTCCACGCCCGTGCTCGTTGATTTCTGGGCGGAATGGTGCGGCCCGTGCAAGCAAATCGCGCCCGTGCTCAACGAAATTGCCGAGGAATTTACCGGGCGCGGCAAGGTTGCCAAGCTCAACATTGATGAAGGCGCAAACCAGCAGCTTGCCGCCACCTACCGCGTGCAATCCATCCCGATGTTTCTCGTTTTCAAGAACGGTGAGGTTGTTGCGCAACACGTCGGCATCTCCGGCGGCAAACCGAAATTGAAGTCGTTGCTCGAAGGCGCGATCGCTTGACGCGCGTGCGGGAGGCGCTTCTCGGCTGCGCGCAGTAACGGGAACATGTCTTCCGCATCCATTGTCGTCACGCCCGGACAGCTTGCCCGGCGGGCAGAGCTTTACCACCAGTTTGCCCAACTCACCGTCGCGGGATTGGGTCTCCAGCAGTCCATCGAACAACTCCGCCGCCATCCGCCGCACTCCAGCTACCGCGAGCCGCTGGAGCGGACGCACAAGGAAATCGCCCGCGGCTTCACCTTCACCGAATCGTTGAGACGCAGCGGCAACTGGCTGCCGGATTTCGATCTGTCATTGATCGAAGCCGGCGAACTGAGCGGTCGCCTCGACGCCTGCTTCCGCAAGCTCGGAGATTATTACCAGGAGCGCGCTGCAATGGCGCGGCAGTTGATCGGAGACATGGCATATCCGGTGTTCCTGATTCACTTCGCCGTGTTCATCATTCCTTTCGCGCAACTGTTCATTTCAGGTGACTTCCTCAGCTACGCGTTCAAGACCTTTGGAATTCTCATCCCGCTTTACGTCATCGTCGCAGTCGTGATCTATGCTGCGCAGAGCAAACACGGTGAAAGCTGGCGTGCGGTGTTCGAGACGATTCTCAACCCCATCCCCATTCTCGGCAGTGCGCGACGCGACCTCGCCCTGGCGCGATTGGCAATGTCGCTCGAAGCCTTGATCAGCGCGGGAGTCGGTGTGGTGCATGCGTGGGAACTTGCCGGTCCGGTCAGCGGCTCGCCGAGGTTGCGCCGTGCGGTGAACGCGTGGAAACGAAACGTCGAGAGCGGCCAGACTGTTGCCGAAGCCATGAGCGCGTCGGGCCAGTTCCCCGACATGTTTGCCAATCAATACGCCTCTGCTGAAATCAGCGGCAAGCTGGATGAGGTATTGGGCCGGATGCACCATTACTACCAGGATTCCGGCCAGCGCAAGATGCGGGCACTCGCGCAGTGGACGCCCCGCATCATCTACCTGATCGTGGCGCTCTTGATTGCCATCCACATCATCCGTTTCTACGCGGGTTACTTTAATCAGATCGGGAATGTGCTCAACGGATTCTGAGACGCAGGCGTGTTGATTCAACTCCAGTCGCGGAAAAATCTCCCCGGACGCATCAATACTCTAGCAGTGTGAACGATAATGTTTCGAGGAGCTGTGTTTCGAGAAGCTGTTGCATTTCGCCAAGAACCACGGATTATAACAGCCATGAGTCTCCTGCGTTCTGCGGGCTTCATTTGTGCCACCTTCTTCTTGGGGATGGTGACGATTTTTGCCGCGCCGCAAACCATCTGGCAGATTGGCCAGGATGAAGATCCATTGGCGGCGGGCTATAACGCCACAGATGAATTCTCAACGGAGAACTACATCAATGATGCGCGACCCGGTTCGGTTTATACCACCAACAGTCCGGTCGTGGACGACGACTTTTATTTCGCCGGCACATTCCCCGTCGGCTTTAACGGACTCACCACGAATCGAACCGTCACCGTATCCGAGCCGGATGTCGCGTGGGAGCGCGCGCTCACGGACGGCGACCGCACCAACCGCGTGAACTTCATCCTGAACGGCGCGCAGGCGGGAGCGCTGTCACGGTTGCGCCTGAGTTTTGAACTCGTCTGGGGCGGAGTCTGGTTGAGTTTGTCCAACACCAGCGGGGAGGGTTTCGGCCAACACGACATCACGGCGCGGTTCAAGAACAGCGCGGGCCAGACCACGCTGCTTTATTCCAATCGTCTGGATCGCGACACGCGTATCATCCTCGATTTTCCCGCTTCGGGCGTTCTCGCTTCGGCGGGAGCAAACACAATCGAGATCGCCCGCGTCGGGCCGATCACTCCAAACGTCGGCTATTGGATTCAGTTCGATTACGCGCAACTCGAAGCCGACACCAACGCGCTCGCCGATGCCGATGGCGACGGCCTGCCGCGCTGGTGGGAGGACGACAACAACCTGAGTGATGCCACCGCCGCCGATGCCGCGAGCGACAGGGACGCCGATGGCCGCACCGCCTTGCAGGAATACAACGGCGGAAATAATTCCTCCAATCCCAATCGCGCGGACACGGATGGCGACGGCTTGAATGACGGCGCAGAGTTCGCCGCAGGCACGAATCCAAACAAGGCCGATACGGACGGCGATTCCATTTCTGACGGTGATGAAGTGAACGGCACTCCCGCGTCCAATCCCTTGCTGACGGATTCAGACACTGACGGCGCGCCGGATTCGCTGGAACGCCGGGTCGGCACGAATCCGGCGAGCGCGGCCAGCGTGCCGACGGTTTTCCGCGGCGGCATCGGGATTCATTTCGTTTCGCAAAACGATCTCAACGGCATCCTCGGTACGAACGAAACCACCGGCATCATCCCGCAGACGCGCTGGAACGACACGATGCCGATCCGTGGCTACACGCGGCCCAGCGGCAGCAAGGCGGACATTCTCACGCCGTTCACAAACCAGATCGTCCGCAGCGACGGAGTCATTGTCACCAATTTCACTTTCAACTGGACGGGTGATGCCAGCGACGCGAGCCGCAACGCCGGGTCATCCGACCGCAAGCTGATGAGCGGTTTCATCCG
Source organism: Verrucomicrobiota bacterium (assembly GCA_013140495.1). Lineage (GTDB taxonomy): Bacteria > Verrucomicrobiota > Verrucomicrobiia > Limisphaerales > JADLHS01 > JADLHS01. The sequence continues at coordinate 11,229 of JABFSR010000113.1, read as the reverse complement.
CGCTTACGGGACAAATCCGGCGTTGCTCACTCTCAGCAACATTCCGTTTACGAACTACGATCTCGCCGTCGTCGTCGGCGGTTCTTACGACGGACAGAAGGGCCGCATCCGTCTTGGCGCGAACGCGAGCACCGACCGTTTCTTCCGCACTCTCTCCACTCCGCCGCAAACCGCATTCGTCGAGAGCGTCGCCGGCGTCACGAATTTTCCCTACGCCAACTTCGTGATCTACACGAACCTCGCCGGCACCAACGCCACGCTGAGTGTCACGAACTACGACGGCTGGTCGCTCGGCATCTGCGCGGTGCAGATCATTGATCGCAATCTCGATTCCGACGCGTCGGGCATTCCTGAGTGGTATGAGATGCGTTTCGCGCTTGAACCCGGTTCAATCGCGCTCGCCGCCGCAGACACGGATGGCGATGGCTTGAGCAACGCGCAGGAATACCAACGAGGCACGGATCCGCACAAGGCAGACACAGACGGCGATAGTTTGAGCGACGGACAGGAAGTGGCGCTGGGCACAAATCCGTTGAATGCGGACACAGACGGTGACGGTCTGTCTGATTACGCGGAAATCAATGGCGCGATTCCGACGAATCCTCTGATTGCCGATACGGACGGCGATGGCGTGGCCGACCGGGACGAAATCAGACTCAACACCGATCCGACCTACAACCCGACTAACAGTGCGAGCTTTGTTGGCTACGTTCCTTACTTTCGCAGTGGGCCGTCACGTTGGGAGTGGAATCTGGAAAACGTCCAGTTCGTCTGGGATCACGGCTCCGGTGCATTCGCGCCGAACATCTGGAACGAAGACTACCTCGTGGATTTCGCCGTGAGGAATCCGACCGGCACGGACTGGCGCACGTTCGGCATGTTCCTGCGTTACTACAACGGCTCGATCACGCACCTCTTCCACTCCGAATACACCAGCGGTTTCAGCTATTCCGGCCAGCCGGATTCGACAATCTGGGATTCCGATTACGGCAATCCTCCCACCGACCTGAAATCCGCGCTTGGTTTCAGCGGTTACGGCCCGGCGGATATTTCGTCGCGATTGCAGTTCCGCCTCTTCGCACAACGCGGTGCCAACAGCAATTCCTGGACGGTCACGTTCGAGATTCGCAACCAGACGAGCAACACCGTCGTCGTCACGCGCACTTTCGCCAATTGTACCGCGCGCGCGCCGCTCGACAACGGCGCGGCCTCATGGACGGATTACAACGGCGTTACAAATTCTGTGAGTATGGTCTTGCATCAAGGCGTCAGGATGTTCATCACCACGAATGCGCTCGTGAATCTGCCCGCGTTTGCTGCCGCGAAAGATTCTGACAAGGATGGAATGCCCGACGTTTGGGAAGATGCGAACGGCTTGAACAAGTTTCTCGCCTCGGATGCCACCAATCATCTCGACGGCGATGGCTTGAATAACCGTGATGAATTCCTCGCCGGAACAAATCCGCAGGTGACCGACTCCGACGGCGATGGCATTAACGACGGGCTCGAACGCGCGAATTCTTCCAACCCGCTGCTCGCGTCAAGTCGTCCGCCGTTCACCGGTCAGACGTGGCCGGGCGGTCAGGACCTGGATGGAAACGGTTTGCCGGATGCGTGGGAAGTCCGCTATCGCGCGTTTGGTTTGCCAGCCACGGGCGATGCGGACGGCGACGGCGCATCCAACGCACAGGAAGCCAGGTGGGGAACGAACCCCTTCGACGCAAACTCGAAGATCGCGCTCGGCCTGTCGAAACAATCCAGCAACGCCGTCGTGACCTGGCCGTATCAATCTGCGAAAGACCAGCGGTTGTTCTTCAGCAGCACGCTTACGAATTGGACGCAGTTCGGCGGCGTGTCGTGGTTGAACGGCGGCGAGGTGTTCACGGTATTTACAAACCGGTTTGCGACAACGAACCGCGAGTTCTATCGCGTGTCAACCGACGACAAGGATTCTGATGGCGACGGCGTGAAGGATTGGGACGAAGCCGTGTTTGGGAGCGATCCGCTCCGCGCCAACAGTACTCACACGAATGTTTCAATCATCAGCAGCAACGGCCTGATCACCGGCTCGGTGTCGGGTGATTTCGCCACGTTCGTCGAACAGATGCGCGGCGGGCCGGGCGGCAGTAGCGCAGGTTTGGTGACGCGGGCGCAGGCGGCGCGGCTGCTTCAACAGGCCACGTTTGGTCCGACGTTGCGGGAGATCGATCGCGTGCAACAACTCGGCATCGCCGGGTGGATTGACGATCAGATCACGAACCAGCCCGCGTCGTTGCAGCGCCCCTACATGGAACGGATTTACGCGGACTTCAACGGCCCGCGCACCGATCTGAGCTACGTGTACAGCGAGATGGATAATTTCATCTTCGGCAACAACTGCGCCACGCCGTTCGCACGCGGCGCAGTTGCCGGGCCGGATCAGTTGCGACAGCGCGTGGCGTTTGCGTTGAGTCAGATTTGCGTCGTCTCGCGGCGCGATCCGAACTTGGAAAACAAACCGCTCGGCGTTGCGGATTACTACGACATTTTCGTACGGAATGCGTTTGGCAATTACTCCGATGTATTGCGCGAGGTCACGTTCCATCCGGTGATGGGTCGCTACCTCAGCCATATCGGAAATCAAAAAGCGCGACCGGAGATCAACCAGTATCCCGACGAAAACTACGCGCGTGAAGTGCAGCAGCTTTTCACCATCGGCCTGTGGGAGTTGAATCAGAACGGCACACGACAACTCGATGGTTTTGGCCAGCCGATACCAACTTACGGCAACGCGCAGATCACGGAGTTCGCGCGCGTGTTCACCGGACTATGGTTTGGCGGCCAGCCGTGGGGCGGGAATGGATGGAGCGACGATGACAGTTCCGTGCCGATGCAGATGTGGGCGGAGAAGCATGACTTCGGCGCGAAGGCATTGCTGAAAGGTTTCACGATTCCTGCCCGCGCCCCGACGGTCGAGAACGCCATCCATGATGTGGACGACGCGTTGCGAAATCTTTTCGAGCATCCGAACACGCCTCCGTTCATCAGCAGGCAGCTCATTCAATTCCTTGTCACGAGCAATCCATCAAGCAACTACGTCGCGCGCATCGCCGCGAAGTTCATCAACGATGGGACGGGCAAACGTGGCAATCTCGCCGCAGTTGTCAAAGCCATCCTGCTAGACGAAGAAGCGCGCGACGCCCGGTGGTTCTTGAGCGCGCCGGAGTTTGGGCGATTGAAAGAACCGGTGCATCGTGCGCTGGCGATCACTCGAGCGGGCAACGTCGGACGTTACACCAACCTGCTTTGGTGGACGTGGGGCGAGTTCAACTCGGCGGCATTCCAGGAGCCGACGTATTCGCCGAGCGTGTTCAACTTCTTCCGCCCCGGCTATCAGCCGCCTGGTTTGCTCACGTTGAACGGACTCGTCGGTCCGGCGTTCCAGATCACGGACAGCTATTCGAGTATTTCGTTCCCGAACAAACTCTGGGAGATGACGCAGGAAGGATTGAAGCATTACAGTGATTACAACTTCCCGCCAGATTACGTTGAACTGCTCGCGCAGGCTGGCAACACGGCGCAACTCGTGGATCAGGTCAATCTCCTCTTCTGCGGCGGCTCGATGACTTACGCCACGCGCGACAACATTCTCAACGTGATCAATCAGGTGCCCGCGTACGACGCGCTGTTGCGAACGCGCCTCGCCGTTTATCTCGCCGCGACGTGTCCGGAAGGAGCGGTGCAGAGATGAAAGGCCAAACTCCAAACACCCAAGCACTCAAGCACCCAAATACCCAACGATTGTGCGGCTTGGGTGATCGGGTAATTTGGTGTTTCGGTCTTGGGTATTTTCAACCAACCACGGAAGAAGCATGAACCAGCCCACGCCCCTTTCCCGCCGAGGCTTTCTCAAGCAACTCAACTGCGCCGCCATCGGCTCATCGGCAATTCTCAACACGCTGCTCAATCTTCGCCTCGCCAACAGCGTCGCCGCGCAGGGCGGGCCGCTCGACAACAAAGCGCTCGTCTGCATTTTTCTCAGCGGCGGCATGGATTCGTTCAACATGCTCGTGCCGTGGGAGCAGTCGGCTTACAACACTTACTCCGTGACGCGCGGCGCGTTCGGCAGCGACGGTGGACTTGCACTTGATCGTAATCTGCTTCGCCAACTTTCTGCGCCCTCCGCGAACTACGGGTTGCATCCTTCATGTGCAAACTTGCAGGCGATGGCAAATGGAACGGGCGCGTTCGCAGGCAAGCGTCGGCTCGCGTTCGTCTCGAACATCGGCACGCTCGTTCAGCCGATCACCAAGGCGCAGTTCAACGAATGGGAAAATGGAAACAACGCCGCGTTGCCCGTACCCAAAGCATTGTTCTCCCACAGCGACCAGATCGAGCAATGGCAGACCGCCGTGCCGCAGGGCTTGGCACAACTCAGCGGCTGGGCCGGTCGTTGCGCGGACATCCTGAGTGCCTATTACAACACGGGTGGCAACTCGATGAGCATTTCGCTCGGCGGGAACAACGTGTTCCAAGTCGGTAACTCGACGCAGCAATTCGTCATCACGCCGGGAGGCGCGCTGTCGTTTGAAGGCAACACCGGCGGCGCGAATCCGAATCCGCTGCAGCTCAAAAACTCCGCGCTACAAAACACGCTCAACCAGCATTACACAAATCTGCTGACGGAAAGTTTTTCGCAGCTCACCAAGCAGAGCAATGACGCACAACTCCTCTTTCAGACGCAGTTCGATTCTGCCAACGCGCAACTTGGTGCGTCGGTGGACGCGCTGTTCCCGCCCGCCAATTATCTCGCGACCACGCTCAAGGCGGTGGTGAAGACGATCAAGATTCGCAGCCTGCTCGGGTTGCGGCGGCAGACATTCTTCGTGAACTATGGCGGTTGGGATCATCACGGCGAGTTGCTCAACACGCAGGCGGGAATGCTCTCGACGCTCGATGCTGCCATCGGCGCGTATCAGCAGGCGCTCGAAATGCTCGGCCTGCAAAACGATGTGATTTCGTTCAGCGCGTCGGATTTCAGCCGCACGCTGCGCTCGAACGGGCGCGGCACGGATCACGCCTGGGGCGCGAATGCGATGATCTTCGGCGGCAAGGTGGACGGCGGAAGAATCTTCGGCACGTATCCCGATCTCACACTGGATGGCCCGAACGATGTGGGTCGCGGCGGACGGTTGTTGCCGAGTACATCTGCGGATCTTTATTTCGCGGAACTGTTGCGCTGGTTCGGCGTGTCGTCCGGCAACATGAGTTACGTGCTGCCAAACGTGGCGAATTTTTGGAATCCGAACTCGGGAACGCCACCGCTGGGGTTCGTGCTGCCGTGAAACGAGACGTTCCCGGATAAAGACAGCCGCACAGTTGTCATCATGAAACGTTCTGTCCTCATCCTCATCTTCCTGCCGTTTCTCCTCGTCGTAGTGTTCCTGTTTTCCAAGATGCGCTGGAAGTTTTCCAAACTGGGTCCGGCGATTTCACAAATCACCACATCGGAGGCGGTTCAAACCAACATCACAGTTACCGCCATCTCGCCATCCGCCAGCGCACCGATGACGACAACCACACCGCTGCTGGGCGAAACCATCCTGCGCGATTACGCGAACACCAATCTTCCGCCGGAGAATGATCTCACGCTCATGTCGCGCCTGATGGAGAACTCGCTCCTGTTGCTCAAGTCCGCGGCGAACCGACCGTTGAGCGCCAACGAAGATTGGGCGGATTTGTTTCGCGGCAGGAACGGAGCGCACGAGGAGTTTCTTCCCGCCAAACACATCGCCTTCAATTCGGAGGGGCAGTTGATTGATCGTTGGGCCACGCCGCTGTTCTTCCACGCGCTCGGCGGTGGACGCTACGAAATTCGCTCTGCGGGTCCGGATAAAAAGTTATGGACGAGCGATGATCTTGAGCGTGGTTACGATGGTCGCTTCCGGCGGGGTGTTCCTGGGAATTGAAGCGTCAACTGGTAACAGGACTTGGCTGGTGAATTGGAATCATGAGGCGCATGCCAACTCCGCTCGCTTGAATGCCGGCAGGATCGAGAAAATCTAGCGTTGCTTCGCAAGCTTGATGTCTGCTTCGGTTGGTAAACTCATCACAATTGTTCGGTCGGCATCCTTAAGAACAACAACGGGATTTCCGTCAAACTGCACTTCCTTTGAAGTGGTGATTTGCGGGTTGGTATTCGTACCGTTTTTCGGGCGCACGTAGGTGAAACGATAGACATCCTTTTTTCCCGCATGACCCACGAAAACCTGACGAAGTTCATGTTCATGTCCTAGCGTCGTAGATATATCTGATAGTATGGAGTTAGTGGTTACCGTCCAAGGCTCGATGACAAGAGTTGCCGAAGAAAATCCGCTTCCTTCTGTTCCCTCATAGGTCAAAACTTTGAAAGGGAATCGAGCCGTGATCTCATTGGTTACACCAGCGCCAAGCACTGAGAACATGCTGACAAAAGCGATGACCAAGATTGCTGTGCTTTTCACGGGACTATTTCGTTTCGACAGCGTCGGGTGCGGGTTCGGTGATTTCAAGCTGCTCCGGTGGTGTCGTAGCTAGGCCAGGCTCGGTGGTGACAAGGTCGGGCGGTTTCTCAAACGGGATGCGACGCAATTCATCGGCAGCGGGAAGGCTGTCCAGATTGCTCAGACCGAAGTATTCGAGAAACATCGGCGTGGTGCCGTAGAGTGACGGGCGGCCAATCACTTCAGCGCGGCCCTTCTGTTCCACGAGTCCGCGTTCCAGCAACGTCTGCATCGTGCCATCCACGTTCACGCCGCGAATCTGCTCAATCTCGGCGCGCGTCAGCGGCTGGCGATAGGCGATGATGGCGAGCGTTTCGAGTGCGGGTTGCGAGAGGCGGGAGGGTCGTGCCTTCACACCAACCAGCGCCTTGAGCCACGGCGCAAACTCCGGTTGTGTCACGAATTGCCACGCTCCGGCCACGCAGACAAGCCGGTAACTGCGTCCGGCTGCCTCGTGATCCTGGACCAGTTGTTCGAGCGCGGCATTGAGTTCGGCTTCCTTCACCTTTTTCAGTGACTTGACGGTGGCGTCCGCGCCTTCCTCGGCGGCGGCGCTGGCGAAAATGTCGCGGAGCTCCGACGTGCTCAACGGTTTTTGCGCGGAGAACAGGAGCGATTCCAAAATAAATTTCAGTTCCATGCTATGAAGTCACTGTGTCGGTTGCGGGGCGGGGGATGTCGGTTGAAGCTGGCACGGCCTCCGTAGATGTTGCCGAACCGACGGCGATTGCGGCCTCGCGTTTCTTGATTTCAATTTCACCAAAGTCAGCGGACTGGGCGCAGACGAGTTGTTTGAGGCGGATCAATTCGAGCAAGGCCAGAAAAGTGCATACAACCTCGGAGCGGCTCATGGCGTCTTCAAACAATTCCGAGAATCGTACCGAGCCGCGTGTTTCCATGGTGCGCACGATGAACTCGATCTTTTCGCTGACCGTCCATTTGTCTTCAAAAATCTCGCGGGGGTTGTCGCGCTTCTCGAAACGCTTGAGGACGGCGTTGACCGCATTGAGCAGATCGAAGATCGAGAGGTCCTGCTTGATGGCGGGCTTGTCGTTCTCGAATTCGAGCTTGATGGGCAGGCGTGGATAAACTCCCTCCTGACGTGCTTCGAGAGTCTGGAGTTTTGCGGCGACGTCCTTGAATTTTTTGTACTCAACAAGCTGACGGATGAGTTCCCAGCGTGGGTCTGCTCCGTCCTCTTCCTCCTCGGTTTCGGCGCGTTGATCCACAGGCAGCAGCTCGCGGCTCTTGATGTACATCAAGGTCGAGGCCATCACGAGAAACTCGCCTGCGATTTCGAGATCGAACTCGCGCATCATCTCGATGTATTCGATGAACTGCGTGGCGAGCCTGGTGAGATTGACCTCGTAAATGTCCACCTCCTCCTTCTTGATGAGATAAAGGAGCAAATCGAGCGGGCCTTCAAAGACCTCGAATTTGACTTTGTATTCGGACATGACCACCGGCGCACACACGTTGGCCGGAACTTGCAAATCGTAGGGCGCGGACCCGCAAACTCCAAGCCTCAATTTCCGTTCACAGCCTGCAACCCGGAACTCGGAACTCAACTCAACTTCCGGTGCGTTTCCATGAATCGTTCCACGCGTTTCGTGTCCACCGCGCGCGACCAATGTCCACCTTGTTTGAATTCCGAGCCGACGATGAAGCCATCCGCCGCGTTGAAGAATGCCTTCAAGTTCGCCGCCGTTACGCCTGATCCGAGATAAACCGGCAAGTGCGTTTTCCTTTTCACGTTCAGCACGTCTCCGCGTTTTGGAGCATCGCCTGTGACTGCGCCCGTCACGATAACCGCGTCCCCGCGCATGAATTCCACCGCATGAGCCGTTTCTCCAATGTCCATGTCCGCCGTGATCGCGTGTGAGCTGTGTTTCTTTTTCACGTCCGCCCACACCTGCACAGTGTCAGCACCGATGCGGCGACGGAATCGCAGCAACTCGGCGGCTGAGGATTGAATCAATCCCTCGTCCGCAACGTGTGCAAATGCGAACCCTTCTGCGCGGATGAAATCCAGCCCCGCCGCGTGTGCCACAGCCATCGCCTCCAGATTTGCGCCTGCGAGAATCTGCACTCCACACGGCAGTCGGGACGACTCCTTCACGGCGCGAGCAATGATCGCCATCGCTGCCACAATCTCCGGCCCGACGTGCCCGCGCAGATACGGTGTGTCGTGCATGTTCTCGATCATCAAGCCATGCACTCCCGCATCGCAAAATGTTTTCGCCTCATGCAACGCCTGTCGCTCGATGTCCGCCAGGCTCAATCCGTTTGCCGGCGTACCGGGCAACGCACCAACATGGATCATGGCGATGACTGGCTTCGGGGAAGTAAAAAATGATTTGGCGTCGGTTGACATGGCGGCAGTCTATGGAGAGCGGAGCAAAATCCAAGTGCGGACGGGTGCAGTAACATTTCGAGATGCTTTCCCAATTCCAAATCGCTAACCTCGGCCATGAACTTTCGATTGATCTTCCTCGTTGCGATTCTCCTGGCAAAGCCCGCTTTCGCTCGCGCTGGTTTCTTCGTCGCCCCAAACGGTTCTGATGCCAATGCCGGCACGAAGTCAAAGCCGTTCGCCACCCTCGATGGCGCTCGCGACGCCATCCGCCATGGCATCGGGCGCGGAGACGGTAAACGCAAGCCCATCACCATCTGGATTCGTGGCGGAGACTACCTCCGCACCCGCACACTTGAATTCACCGCCGCAGATTCCGGCACTGCCGCTGCCCCAATCACATGGCGCGCTTACAAGAATGAACCCGTCCGACTGCTTGGCGGGCGCACGTTGACCGGCTTCAAAGCTGTCTCTGATTCCGGAGTGCTTGCGCGACTTGACGAAAAAGCACGCGGCAAGGTGGTCGAGCTGAACCTCCGCGCGCTCGGCATGTCGGATTTCGGCGAGTTGAAATCGCGCGGCTTCAGCAGGTCTGCTGTCGCGCATTCCGAATTGTTCTTTGATCACCGGCCAATGACTCTTGCCCGCTGGCCGAACGCCGGTGAGTTCGCCAAGATCACCGGTTATCCAGCAGGACAGAAGGATGAACACGGCGGTACGCTCGGCGGCCTGCCGGACGGTTTTAATTGCGCCGGTGATCGCCCAAGCCACTGGCAGGACATCAGCGATCTCTGGGTGCATGGCTACTGGGCGTATGATTGGGCCAACTCCTACGAGAAGGTCGCCGCGCTCGACGTCGCGCAACACCTCGTCAAAACCGTTGCGCCTCACGGTCTCTACGGTTTCCGAAAGGACCAAAGATTCTATTTCCTCAACGTGTTCGAAGAACTCGATCAACCCGGTGAATGGTTTCTCGATCGCAAGACCGGCATGCTTTATTTCTGGCCGCCGGAGCAGGGCGGTGGCAACGCAACCAAAGAAACCATCATCTCACTTCTCGATCAGCCCTTGCTCAAGCTCACTGATGTCTCCCACGTTACCTTTCGCGGTATCACCTTTGAGGCGACACGCGGCAACGCCATCGAAATTCAGGGCGGCTCAAGCAACCGCATCGCCGGTTGCCTCATTCGCAACATTGGCAACAGCGGTGTCGTGATCAACGGCGGCAGCGGTCATGGCGTGGTGAGCTGTGACATCTCTGATACCGGCGATGGTGGTGTGTCCCTGACCGGTGGCGACCGCCAGACACTCACGCCCGGCGGCCACTTCGTCGAGAACTGCCACTTCCAGCGGCTCGGTCACTGGTCCAAGTGCTACGTGCCGGCGATTGCCTTGAACGGCGTGGGCCAGCGTGCCTCCCACAATCTCATTCATGATCATCCGCACTGCGCCATTCTTTATTGGGGCAACGACCACGTCATGGAGTTCAACGAGATTCATCACATTGCATTGGAGACAGGCGACGTTGGCGCGATCTACACAGGACGCGATTACACATTTCGCGGGAACAAGATTCGCCACAACTTCATTCATCACACCGGCGGTGTGGGCATGGGTTCAATGGGCGTTTACATGGACGATTGCGTGAGCGGCACGGAAGTGTTCGGCAACGTATTCTACAAGGTGCATTGGGCCATGTTCATCGGTGGCGGGCGCGATCATCGCGTCGAGAACAACCTGTTCGTGGATTGCGATCCCGCTGTGCGTGCAGACGGTCGCGGGCTGGACAAGTCACCCGTCTGGCGCGGCATGGTGGACGACACCATGCGCAAGCGGCTCGCCGAAGTGCCGCTCGCGTTGTATCGCCAGCGCTATCCGGAGATGAAATCGCTGGACCGTTACTACGGCCCGCCGGAAGGCCCGGCCATCACTGGCGATGCCTTCAAAGGCGTGCCGCCGGATGACAACCTCATCATCCGCAACGTCTGCGTTGGCAAATGGGCCGATGCCGGCTGGCACGCCAGCCTCCAAACGCTCCGGCTGGAAAACAATCTCACCAACGCCACGACGAGTCTTGTCACCGCACCCAACGACCAATCCGGCCCGCGCGACTTTGCGTTGAAGAAAGACTCACCCGCGTGGGCGCTGGGCTTCCACAAAATTCCAGTGGAGCAGATCGGCCTGCGAGAGGATGAACTACGGCGTGAGTTGAAGCGTTTTATGTCCACAACAACGCGTTAAGGAATGAAACAGGTCGTCGATTGGCCACGCCTATTCGGCCTGTCGAGCAACAGTGGTACCATTGGTGATGGGTTCGCTTGTGACGAAGACGGGATCCTCGTGAGTCTTCTGCCT
>JABFSR010000224.1 GCA_013140495.1 Verrucomicrobiota bacterium | reverse complement strand
CAGGAAGCGGATGTGCATACGCGCAACGATTCGTCGCGCGTATGCACATCCGCTTCCTGCGTCTGCTTGCGCGAGAATAATTCCGCCGCCTGCGCGTTCACCTGCTCGCGGTCGTGGGCGAGGCGTTCAATCTTGCTCTGCGAATCGGCGATCTCCGATTCCGCCTGCGCCTTGCGCGCGATGAACGACGAAATCTCGCTCTTGCGCTGCTCGATGATCTGCGCCAGTTCACGCACGCGTTGTTCGAGCGATTGCACCTGCTGCCGGAACGACGCGGACATCTGCTCCTCGGTCGCGAGCGAAACTTTGCTCTCGGTCAATGTTGCCGTCGCCGTGTCGCGTTGTTGGCGCGCGGTTTCAAGTCCGGTCGTGAGCGTGACAACGGTTTCCTGCGCCGCATGTTCCTTGGTCGCGAGGATGGTGGCGCGCTCGACGAGTTGCGTGCGCTTGTCGTTGCCTTCCTTTTCCTGCGCCGCGAGGCTCGTCACTTCATAGACGACCGTTTCAATCTTCTGGTGCAGCAAGCGATTGGAATTCTGCAACGCATTGAACTCGCCTTCGCGCGTGGCGATGGCGACTTCCTGCTGGCGCAATTCCGTCTGCGCTTCCTGCAAGCTCGCCTGCAATTCCGTCTGCTCGCTCAGGAGCGCGCCGCGTTTGCGACTCGCTTCGGCGACCTTCTCCTGCAAGTCCGCCACGCTCGCCTGCAATTCCGTGATCTGGTTCTTACGACCGAGAATCGAGGACGGCGCCTTGCTGTTGCCGTTGCCGTTCAGATAACCGCCGGTGTAAATGCCGTGGCGATTCAACAAGTCGCCGCCGAGCGTGACAAAGTCGCAACCTGCATGACCATTCTGGATTTGCGCCGTCGCCGTGGAAAGATTGCCCGCAATGAATGTGCGACCGAGCAGCGACTTCAACAAATTCTCCACCGAGGCATCCGTCCGAACCACGCTCAACGCGTGAACGATTTCGCCTTCGCTCAAAACTTTTTCCGAGAGCGCACCGATTGCCGGGGACATTTCGCCGGTGAATGACAACTGACTTTCATCGGTGTGTTTGATGGACAACGCCGCCACGCTCGCGCGACCCGCCTTGGTGTTCGCGAGATCGGAAAGAATCTGCTGCGCCGCTTCGGGCTGCTCGGTGAGCACGAGTTGGAGGTTGTGACCGAGCGCGTTTTCAATCGCGATGACATACTGATCCGGCACGCGAATGCGATCCGCGAGCGAACCGATGACCGACTGCGACTTGCGCAACGCCGCCACCGCGCCCGCGCTGAAACCTTCGTGCGAACCCTGGAGTTGTTCGAGCACGTTGAGGCGCGAACGCTTCTCCGCCTGCTGCTGCAAAAGTTTGTCCTGCTCGGTGCCGGATTGCTGTAACTCCGTTTGCAATTCCTTCAATCGCGCCTGCCGTTGCTCCACCGAGCCGCGCTTGGTGGCGACGCTCAGCTTGTCCGTCTCCACGTTCGCCGAGAAGGTCGCGAGGCGCGTTTCGAGTCCGCTGCGTTCTTCTTCCAACTGGATTTTCTCCGAGGAAAGCTTCTCAAGGCGCACGACATTGCCCTGCTTCTGCAAGTCCAGCGCGTTGATCTCATTGCGCACGCGGGTCAAATCCTGCGCGGCGGCGAAAGCATCCGATTGCGCCTGGCGCAATTGTTCCTGCCCGTTGCGGATCTCGTTCTCAATCTGTTGCAACGCGGCTTGACGCGTCTTCAATTCTTCGCGATGTGTGGCGAGCGTGGCTTCGGACGCGGCCAGACGCTCTTTCACGGACGCGAGTTCGTTCGAGGCAAAACCGCGACGCTCCTCGGCCTCGGAGATGTCCGACATCGCCTTCGTGTTCTGCGACGCGAATTCCGCGAGCCGTTCCTCGTTGAATTGCACGCGGCTCTCGTGGCGATCAATCTCGCTCTTGAGTTCCTGACCGCGCTGTTGCGTGACACTGATCTCGTGTTCGAGTTCGGAGAGGCGTTCGCGCAATTGCCCGATCTCATCCTCGAAGCGCAACACATCCGCGGAACCAGTTTCAATTTCGTTACGGAGATTATCAGCGGAAGTCTGACGATCACGAATCTCGCCAAGCAACACGTCGAGCTGATGCCGCGCGAGTTGCGTGTCGAGATGCTGCAATTCGATCTGAATCTGTTTGAAGCGCCGCGCCTTGCCCGCCTGACGTTGCAGCGAACCAATCTGGCGTTTCACTTCACGAATGAGATCGGCCACGCGCAAAAGATTTTGCTCCGTGGCTTCGAGCTTGCGGAGCGACTCGCGCTTTTGCGATTTGAACTTCGTGATGCCGGCGGCTTCCTCAAAAATCATCCGGCGATCTTCCGGCTTGCTGGAAAGGATCTGCGTGATGTTGCCCTGGGCCATGATCGAGTAACTCGTCTTGCCCATGCCCGTGCCCATGAAAAGTTGCTGCACGTCCTTCAACCGGCACGGCGTGCGGTTGATGAAGTACTCGCTGCCGCCATCGCGGAAGACGCGCCGCGTGAGCGTGACTTCGTTGTAAGAAAGCTCGATGCCCGCCGCGCGCAATTGTTCCTGATCCACGTCGCCGATGGTGAGTGAAACTTCCGCCATGCCGACCGGCTTGCGTCCGTCCGTGCCGTTGAAGATCACGTCCGCCATTTCGCCGCCACGCAGGGCCTTGGCTGATTGCTCGCCCAGCACCCAACGGATGGCGTCTGAGACGTTCGATTTGCCGCAACCATTCGGGCCGACAATCGCCGTGACACCGGGCTGAAAATTCAACGAGGTTTTGTCCGCGAAGGACTTAAAACCCAAAACTGTGAGATTCTTGAGATACATATTGTATGTGAGTTGTACGAAACCAAACCGGCTGTGCCCTGTAAAGTGAAAACCACCACTAAATGTGTCTCCACCCGCCGACCGCACAACTAATTGGTGAGGAACCGAGATTAGCCGTTGTGCCGTCCGCGCGCTATTTCACTACTTTATTGGATATTATTTACGACTTTGACTGACATAATTGTTTTACGCCTGTGAACTGACGGGCGCAACATATTTGTTAGGAAAAATGAGGTGGCATTCAGAATTCGACGCAACGGGCATTCGTGGCGCACGAGCATGGAAGGGAATTTGTCGCGTGAGATCGTTGGTCCGATCAAAACCAGAACTTCAGCGATCAGCAAGGTTGCGCTGCGCAATTTCTGTATCCGTTACAGAGCGGGCATGCCGCGTCGCCGGTTTCGTGAAATCGTGCGCCATGAATTTAGCCGTTGACGATTTTTGCAGCGCAACCAAACTGCCCGTCGCTGATTGAATGAAAACATTCCTTTTCGTCTGCACGGGTAACATTTGCCGCAGTCCGATGGCCGAAGGGCTTTTCCGAAATGCCATGCTCGGGCGGAGCGATTTTCGTGTGGTCTCTGCCGGGCTTGGCGCCATGGACGGTCAGCCGCCGAGCGCGCACAGCGTTCGTGCGATGAAGGAAATCGGCTTGGACATCTCACGTCAGCGCAGCCGGATGCTCACGGCGGAACTCGTCAGGCAGGCGGATTATATCCTTGGCATGACGCACAGCCATGTGGACACGGTGATGTTGTTGTATCCGCAGGCGGCGGAGAAAACTTTTTTACTGCGCGAGTTTGATGACACGCTTGATCCGTTTGAGAAGGACATCAGTGATCCCATCGGTGGTTCGTACGAGGTTTATGTGGAGTGTCGGGATCAGATAGAGCAGGGGATCGCATCGCTGATGAGGTTCCTCGGCCAGAGGGAGACGAGCATGGTCACGAAGGCTGTGGCAGCAGGAAAAACCTCGAAAATTGCCCTTGGTGCGGATCACGGCGGTTTTGAGTTGAAGGAGGTCCTGAAAAAATATCTCCAGGAACGAGGCGTAACAGTCACAGACTTTGGCACTCATTCACTGGAAACAACCGACTATCCTGATTACGCCCAACTCGTGGCCAACAGTGTTGTGGAACGGAAGGCTGAGATTGGCGTGCTCGTTTGCACCACGGGCATTGGCATGAGCATCGCGGCAAACAAAGTTCCGGGCATACGCGCTGCGATGGTTTGCGACCCTGAAGCCGCTTCACTCACACGCCGTCATAACGACGCAAACGTCCTTTGCCTTTCGGGAAAATTCACATCTCCGGACCAGGCGAAGAAGATACTCGATAACTTTCTCAATTCGCAATTTGAAGGCGGACGCCATGATCGCCGCGTGAACAAGATGGAAACCAAAATGACATCACCTGAACTGAAATTGAACCGCGTGGACGGCGAGATCGCCAATGCCATTGAACATGAACGCCTGCGCCAGCAGGAGAATATCGAACTCATCGCCAGCGAAAACTTCACCAGTCCCGCCGTGATGGAAGCGCAAGGCTCGGTGCTCACGAACAAGTATGCCGAGGGCTATCCCAAGAAACGTTGGTACGGTGGTTGTGAAAACGTGGATACGGTGGAGCAACTGGCGATTGATCGCGCGAAGAAACTATTTGGTGCGGAACACGCCAATGTGCAGCCGCACTCTGGTAGCGGTGCGAATATGGCGGTGTATTTCGCCTTCTTGAAGCCTGGCGACAAGATGCTCACGATGGACCTGAGCCATGGAGGCCATCTCACGCACGGCAACAAGGCAAATTTCAGCGGCAAGTTTTTTGAGATCGTCCACTACGGCGTGCGCAAAGACGACGAGCGGATTGATTACGACCAGCTTGCGGCCATGGCGCGTGAACACAAGCCACGCATGATCACAGTGGGCGCGAGTGCGTATCCGCGCGTGATTGATTTCAAGCGCATGGGAGAAATTGCCCGCGAAGTCGGCGCGTATCTGCTGGCGGACATTGCGCACATTGCGGGCCTCGTCGCGGCGGGGATTCATCCAAGCCCGATCGAACATGCGGATTTCGTGACCACGACGACGCACAAGACTTTGCGCGGGCCGCGTGGTGGATTGATTCTCACGCGAGAGAAATATGCGAAGGAAATTGATTCGCAGGCGTTCCCTGGAATCCAGGGCGGTCCGCTCATGCACGTCATCGCCGGCAAGGCGGTTTGTTTTCAGGAGGCGTTGCAACCCAGCTTCAAGTCGTATCAGCAGCAGATCGTGAAGAACGCGGTGGCGCTGGCCGATGGCATGATGCGAAACGGCTTCCGCCTCGTCAGCGGTGGCACGGACAATCATCTCATGCTTGTGGACGTGGGGGCGAAAAATCTTACAGGCAAGGATTGCCAGATTGCACTCGACGACGCAGGCATTACGGTGAACAAGAACACCATTCCGTTTGAGACGCGTTCGCCGTTTCAGGCAAGCGGCATCAGGCTTGGCACACCCGCCAGCACCACGCGTGGCATGAAGGAAGCGGAGATGGCAGCAATTGCAGACATGATCAGCGAGGTGCTGATGGACATCAAAAATCTTGACGCGATTGCGAAGGTGCGCGGGCGCGTGCGTGAACTGACGGCACGGTTTCCGTTGCCGTACTGAACAGTTAGTTCCGAGTTCAAGGTTCAAAGTTTCTCGGGGGCAGGCGTCGCTCGGTACGCGCAAGTTGGCCGTTCACACAGGCCAGCACGCGCAGAGCGGTGTGTCCTGCACCATCTAGAACCATTGAACGCGCGTGACTTTCCCCAAGCGCATCGCACGTGCGCCCCGTTATCTCTTCGATCCCTCCCAATGTCTGCCCCGGGTTGTTTCCTGCGGTTTTCACCGGAGTTGCGAGGCAGATTCACCCTAATTGTTGTTTCCTCCTTCACGTCGTATCCATTCCGGGACGATGTCAATTGCAACACAGGAGGAGGCCACACGATGAATGCGAGTTCATTCCATTTTTTGACCTGGGTTTTCGGCAGCATGGTGCTGTTGATGTCCCTGTTCTCGAAAGCACCGGCTTACAAGTTGCAACCGGTTCGCATCAAAGCAAACCGCAATCATCACCTCGCGCGGGATTCGCGCTGAACAACAACAGAACGCGAAAGGGATAACATGGAACATATCTTGAAAGAACCAATCAAACTGCTGGTCGTTGACGATCACCCGGTGGTGCGACGCGGGATGATTTTCAGCATCAGCAAACACGAAGGGATACGCGTGGTCGGCGAGGCGGGCGATGGCCGGGAGGCGTTGCGCCTTGCCAAGGAACTTCATCCGAACGTCGTGCTCATGGACATTGACATGCCCCAGATGAACGGCCTTGCCGTCACAGATCTGCTCCGGCGCGAAATGCCAGAGGTCAAGGTGCTCATTCTCTCGATGCACTCGAACAGCGAGTATGCCATGCGCATCATCCAATGCGGTGCGCGCGGATTTGTTCTCAAGGAATCACAACCGGAGGAAGTCATCCACGCCATTGAGGCGGTTCATGCGGGCGAGGCTCATTTCAGCCCCGAAGTGGCGCGCGTGGCATTGAATCAAGTTGTGCGAGGGAATGGAAACCCTGCCAGCATCAACGGGGGACGGTTGACCAATCGCGAACGCGAAGTGCTCATCCACATTGCGGACGGTCGCAGCAACAAGGAGATCGCTTGCGTACTCGAAATCGGGGTGCGCACGGTGGAGACACACCGCGAACGCATCATGCGCAAACTGGATATTCACAGCGTGGCTGGTTTGACCCGCTACGCCATTGTGAATGGATTGGTATCCATCGGGCCGGAACTTCAGGTGGCCTGAGCTTTAATGATTTATGCCGGCGCGCCCTGCGCCGGGCTAGGGGGAGCGGAGGAAACGCTGCACGCGCGTTTCCTCCGTTTTTTCAAACTGCCGAATCATTGTCCGGGAAAGCCTACACATTTATCCGCGTCCTTTGATGTGTATTTAATGCTCTGGACATGATCAGAGTATTCCTGTTAAACGTCATACACAATATGAACACCACGCTCTCTCGCAGGAATTTTGTTAAATCCTCCATAATTGCCACCGCGGCATTTGGTCTAAGGCCCTCGCTCCTGGCTGCGGGCGCATCAAATCCGCGGATTTCAGTCCAGCTCTACTCGGTGCGCGATGACTGCGCCAAGGATTTCGACGTGGCGCTGGCGCAGATTGCCAAAATGGGATTCGTCGGTGTTGAATTCGCGGGCTACCACAAATACGGCGGCAAAGCGAAAGAGCTTCGCAAGCGGCTGGAAGAACTGAACCTGATTTCCGCTGGTGCGCATATCGGCACCGGAAGTTTTCGTGGTGAGGAATTGCAAAAGACAATCGAGTTTCACCAAATCCTCGGTTCCAAATTCCTGATTGTCCCCGGGGATCGTGATTTCACCGATCCGGAAAAGAGCAAGGCTCTGGCCGAAACCTTCAACAAAACCGCCGAGGTGTTGAAGCCGCTGGGAATGTATTGCGGCTACCATAATCACAAGAATGAATTCAACAAGGACAACGGTAAAACCTTTTGGGACTTGTTCGCTGAACGGACAAGCAAGGACGTGGTTCTGCAACAGGATTGCGGATGGTCCGCAGTGGCGGGAAATGACCCCGCTGAACTTGTCAGGCGCTATCCAGGTCGTACGAAGATAACCCACTTCAAACCCACGGTGGTAAAGGATGAGCCAGGAAAGAAAGCCATCTTTGGTCAGGATTCAGTCAACTGGGTATCTGTGTTGAAAGCGTGTCGCGAAGTCGGTGGCACGGAATGGATCACGCTTGAGCAGGAAGTTTATCCCGATGGCAAATCGCCCATGGAATGCACGGAACTCTCGCTGGCCGGTTTGAAGAAAATCTGGTAGTCGGCTTTCATCATGGTTCCGTTCTGATTTCGGGGTGCATCAATGCGCTCCAGTCATTCTGCGGGAACATTCCAATGAAGATTTGGAAATTGTTGGTGACGCCTCAAATACTTCGTGTTAACACGGACGCATTCATGAAAAGACCTCGTATTGCCACCGGCTGTTTTCGTTGGAACGTGCTCGCCACCCTGTTCGCGTTGGCCGCATCGGCGTCCGGTCGTTTGCCTGCGGCTCAGTTTGAAATTTTCGACAAGGCAGGGTTTGAGGCAATTGTATCAGCAAACGTCAAACTTGAACGCTTGGCCACGCGTATGAAATTCACGGAAGGGCCGGTGTGGGTGAATCGAGACGCAGGCTATCTGGTATTCAGCGACATTCCATCTGATGAACTGAAAATCCTCACGGTCAAAGATGTCATGACGCTGCTCAAGAGTTACCGCAAGCCCAGCAGCAACGCGAACGGTAACACGGTGGACCGCCAGAACCGGTTGATCACCTGCGAGCACAGCGGGCGGCGTGTGAGCATTCTCGAAGACGACGGCACGCTTCGCACATTGGTGGATCGTCACGACGGGAAGAAATTTAATTCGCCGAACGACGTGGTCGTGAAATCGGATGGCTCGGTTTGGTTCACTGATCCGCCGTATGGTCTGCCCAAAGGCGAAAACAAGGAGCAGGAAGGAAATTACGTTTTCCGCTTCGATCCAAAAGCCAAGGCCACAGCTATCGTCGCCAAAGATTTCGACATGCCGAATGGCCTGTGCTTCTCGCCCGACGAAAAGAAACTCTACATCGCCGACTCGGGCAAACCACACCATATCCGTGTGTTTGACGTGCAACCGGATGGTGCGGTTGCCGGGGGAGGGGTTTTCTGCGTGATTGACAACGGCGTGCCGGACGGCATTCGGTGCGACGCGCAGGGACGGATTTTTTCGAGTGCAGGGGACGGCGTTCACATCCTCAGTCCGGACGGAAAACTGATCGGGAAAATCCTCGTGCCGGAGACTCCGGCGAATTTATGTTTCGGCGGCGTGGATGGCAAAACTCTTTTCATCACCGCTCAAACGTCGTTGTATTCAATTCAATTGAAGACCCAGGGGCCAAAATGAACACGCTAAACGTGTGTTCGAGAAATTCAGTGACGAGCCAAACCCTCATGCGTAACCACCTATGAATTTCAACTGGCTTCTTGATGGAAGCATCGTCGGACTCTATTTGCTCGCAACAATGGCCGCCGGACTGATGGTTCGGAAATACGTTTCCAAGGTGGACCACTTCCTTGTGGCGGGTCGCGAGATGAATGTCTATCTCGGCATCGCATCTCTCGCTGCGACGGAGTTTGGCATCGTCACCGCGATGTACACGGCGCAGGCGGGTTACTCGCGCGGTTTCGCCGGTGCGGTACCAGGGATTTGCAGCGCCGTGGCCATGTTCGCGATTGGCTGGACAGGATTCTGCGTGAAGCCGCTACGCGACTCCGGCGTGACGACCATCCCGGAACTGTTCGAGAAACGCTTTGGCAAATTAGTGCGCTGGCTGGCCGGCGTGGTGATTGTGCTGGGGGGGTTGCTGAACATGGGTGTGTTCCTGCGCGTTGGTGGACAGTTCCTGGTCGTTACTTGTGGGATGAATCTTCAGTATCTCGAACTCGCCATGACAATTCTTCTCATCGGCGTGGCCATCTACACAATCCTCGGCGGGATGCTCTCCGTGCTGGTCACGGATTTTCTTCAATTCGTTGTCATGAGTGTCGGCCTGCTGGTGGTTACATTTCTGGTTCTGCACCACGTTGGGTGGGACAAAATCGTTGCTGCGGTACAAACTCACCACGGAGACGGCGGTTTCAATCCGTTCCTCCCGGAAGACTTAGGCTGGCCGTTTGTCCTCTCCAACGTGCTGACCAACGCCGCCGCCGTACTGACCTGGCAGGCTGTTACTGCGCGTCTGCTCGCAGCCAAAGATAGTGATACGGGTCGGAGGATTTTTACCGGAACTGCCTTCTTTTTCATTTGCCGCTGGATGATTCCCGGGATTTGGGGCATGGCGGCGCTGGCCGTTGTTGAGCCGGGCATCCTGGAAACGATTGGTTTGCAATTCGGCGAGAAGGGCGGCTCTTTGTTTGCCATGCCGTATCTGTTGAGTCAGATCGTGCCGACCGGTATGATGGGTTTGTTGATTGCGGCGATGCTTGCAGCGGACATGTCCACGGATTCTTCCTACATGCTCACGTGGGGCAGCGTGATCTACAACGACATCCTCGCGCCGTTTCGCAAAATTGCCTGGTCCGAGAAGAAGGGTCTGTTGTGGAACCGGTTCATCATCGCGTTGATCGGCATCTTTCTTTTGATCTGGGGACTGTGGTACAAGTTGGAAGGAAACCTTTGGGAATACCTGCAAACCACCGGCACGATTTATCTGGCGAGCATGTCCACGTTGCTGATCGCCTGCTGCTATTGGAAGCGCGCCAACAACTGGGGGGCGATAGCGGCAATCGTTGTGGGAGCAGTTTTGCCAGTGGTGTCCCTTTGGCTGAATATCAGTGTCAAAGTTCCGGTGCTTGACGCCGCCGGGCAGGCTCTCATCAAAGATGGGAAAGCGGTCACCGAAGGGTGGGCCGCACAACACATCGGCGATCATCTTGTCACCATCGGCACGTACGTTTTGGTGATGGTGGCGATGGTGGTCGGTTCGTTGCTAAAACCAAAACCATCCGTGAAAGGAACATCTCAATGAATCTTTCTGCCATGTTGACCAATCACCCGTTCTGGGGACTTCTGACTTTGGCGGTGCTCGTGTGGTACTCGACAATCACCATTCATATCGCGATTCGCGGGGCATCTGACATCAAGCAGATGCTTCGCAAGCTTAAGAACGATCAGGATAAGGCCGATGCAGATTCCCGTGATGACGCGGGAAAGCGATAAATAGAGAACTCTCACATTGTTTGGGCTTCAGGCAGACCTCACGCGAATTTGAAGTGACGTCCCGTTCCCTTCGATTCACGCGAGCTTTCGGTTTGCACTCGACGGCTACAACCGGCAATTTCTCCGAGGCGAATTTTATGAACCTCAAACCAATGCTCAAATCCTTGCACAGTTGTCTTGTGGTGTTCGTGTCGCTCATCGCGTTGTCGAGCACCGCAGCGCCACGGCATGTTTATCTTACCTGGCAGGGCGACACCAGCCGCACCATCACAGTGAACTATCAGACGCTCGAACCTAGCGGCGCGAGCACGGTGCATTTTGACACTAAACCTCGAAACGGGCGCATCGGCGATTACCGGTTCATGGCCGTTGGCCGCTCGCATCAGATTGCGGGTCTGGAGGACGGTCGGGAGATTCATTGGGTTGAGTTGGGAAACCTGGAGCCGGGGCAGACTTACTACTTTGTCGCCGGTAATCCGAAGCACGGGTTCACTACTGAGCGCAAGTTTCGCACGGCAACCGGGGGATCGGAGAAGCTGCGGTTTGTCACCGGGGGCGACATGGGAATCGGTCCTGACATGGCGACGCTGTTGCAGCAGGCGGCAAAGTTTTCCCCGGCCTTTGGTTTGGTAGGGGGTGATATCGCTTATGCCAACGACATACTCACAAACTCAACGAGGTGGGATGTGTGGCTGGATCACTGGCAGACCAACATGATCACTCCGGCCGGCTACACCATCCCGATGGTGCTTGCCATTGGCAACCACGAGGTCCGTGGTGGGATGACACCGACCAACTCCCGTTTCTATCTCCGTTACTTTGCCCAGGCCGGCGAGCGAAGTTATCACGCGCGCACATTCGGGAAGAATCTTGCGATCTTCCTGCTCGACTCCGGGCATCTCAGCCCGCACGACGGCGAACAGGCTGAGTGGTTGGACGCCCAATTGGCCGCGCACCACAATGTGCCACACCGGATGGCGGTGTACCACGTGCCGATGTATCCCAGCGTTCGTGTGTACGACGGCCCTGGCTCCGTTGCGGGGCGACAATCCTGGCTGCCCATCTTTGATCGTCACCATTTGACTGTAGCATTTGAAAACCACGATCACGCGTTCAAACGCACACCGCCACTGCGCGAGAACAAACTCAATCCCAACGGCACGCTTTATCTTGGCGATGGTTGCTGGGGCATGGGCGCACGTCCGGTGCTCGCGAAGCGTCGCTGGTATGAAACCAAGGCCGCAAGTCTGCAACACTTCTGGTGTGTGGATGTGAGTCGCAAATCGGTGGAATACCGCGCGGTCAATAAAGCAGGGCAGGTCTTCGACGTGTATCCGCCGAATGCAAAGGGTGCGAAAGCTGCGGAGAAAGTTTACGAGGCGCTGACGCAGCCCAAATCGCCGGAAGCACAGAAATAGCCATTGGGACTTCTCAACCAGACTTGGTGGAATGTTACCACCGCCAACTTCATCATCGAACTTCCGCTGGCGTACGGAATCAAATTCGGTAAATAATCTCCATGTGCTCCTTGATCCAATAATCCGTCGCGCACTGGTTCATGCGGCGTGTTTCTTTGCCGTCGTGCTTGGTGCGGTTGCAGCGCCCGCCAGACCCAATGTCATCTTCATCATCTCCGATGATCAGGGCTGGAATGACTATGGGTTCATGGGGCATCCGCACATTGCAACGCCTTCGCTCGACCGTCTGGCCGCGCAATCGCTGGTATTCGAACGCGGTTATTCGCCTGTGCCACTTTGCCGGCCATCGTTGGCAAGCATCGCGACGGGACTTTATCCGCATCAGCACGGCGTGACTGGCAACGATCCCACGCTGCCGGATAAAGGCGTCAACGCCATGGCGGCGCGAAGTGACACGAAATACGCGCTCTACTACGACACCGTCATCAACAACTTCGCGCGCCAACCCAATCTCGTGCGCGATCTGGTTTCGCGCGGTTACGTGGCGCTGCAAACCGGCAAATGGTGGGAAGGTGATCCGATCAAGACTGCGGGCTTCACGCATTCAATGACACAAGGCACGGTCAAGAGCAGCCGGCACGGGGATGCTGGCCTTGCCATCGGACGCGAGGGTCTTGATCCCATATACAAATTCATTGAGCAGTCGGGAAACCGTCCGTTTTTCGTCTGGTATGCGCCGATGCTGCCGCATGCACCGCACACGCCGCCGGATGATTTGTTGCAGAAATATCTCAAGGTCGCACCGAGCGAGCCGGTCGCGCGTTACTGGGCGTGCGTCGAGTGGTTTGATCGCACCTGCGGCGAACTTCTTGATTATCTCGACCGAAAGGGATTGCGGGAAAACACGATCATCATTTACACAACGGACAACGGTTGGATTCAGAATCCCGTGAAAGCAAACCAGTTTGCACCGCGTTCCAAGCAGACAGCTTATGAGGGAGGAGTGCGTACGCCGCTCTTGATTTCCTGGCCGGGTCACGTGAAGCCCCGGCGAGATACGGAGCATCTCGCAAGCAATCTGGATTTGTGGCCGACTCTGGCCGCACTTTTGAAAACGCCAACGGCAAAAGGACTGCCAGGCTTGAACCTTACCGATGCCCGGACTGTGGCGCGCCGGACCAGCATTTTTGGAGAGCAATACACCCACAACATAGCCAACGTGAACGAGCCGACGCGCAGCTTGGAGCACCGCTGGGTGATTGACGGCTGGTGGAAATTGATCGTGCCCAACCAGCGCACGCAGTCAGGCGAGTCGTCGGAACTTTACGACTTGAGGCATGATCCATGGGAGACGAACAATGTGGCGACACTGGAACTCTCGCGCGTCAGGAAGTTGACCCGTCTGCTCGACAAGCAGTGGAAACAATCAATTACGCCATGAGCAAGCAAGCTACGCCTGACAATATCCCCTTGATTGCTCTAGTGCTCGTGATGAGCTTCGTCAGCGGGGTTTGCGCATTCGGTGAAAAATCTCATTCTCCAGCAAGGCCAAACATCGTTCTCATTCTTGCAGACGATCTTGGCTTTTCCGACATCGGTTGCTACGGCGGCGAGATCGCCACGCCGAATCTGGACCGGCTGGCAGCAGGCGGAGCGCGCTTGACCCAGATGTACAACACCGCGCGTTGCTGGCCGACGCGGGCCTGCCTCATGACCGGTTACTACGCGCAACAGGTAAACCGTGATCCCGCAAAGCAACGTCCGGCGTGGGCCGCCTTGCTGCCAGAGCTTTTGAAGCCGGCTGGTTATCGCAGTTACCATTCAGGCAAATGGCACGTGGACGGCAAGGTGCTCGCCGGCGGATTTGACCACTCGTATTCGTTTGATGACCACGACAGATACTTCACACCCAAGAACCACCTGCTCGATGACAAACCATTGTCACCTGCAAAATCCAGTGATGGTTACTACGCAACCACCGCCATCGCGCAGCACGCAATTGATTTTCTCGCGGGTCACAAAGATGAACATCGCGAGCACCCGTTTTTCCTCTACCTCGCCTTTACCTCGCCGCATTTTCCATTACACGCGCTGCCGGAAGACATCGCGCGCTACCGGGATCGCTATTTGGAAGGATGGGATGTCATCCGTGAGCAGCGGGCGCAGCGCTTGCGCAAGTCGGGCATTGTCAAAGCCAGTTTGTCTGCGCTTGATGGGCAATTCACCCCGCGTTATCTCAAACCAGACCTGATGGAGAAAGTCGGCCCTGGAGAGATCGAACACGCGGTGCCGTGGAATCAACTCACTGCGGAACAAAAGCGCTTTCAAGCCACCAAGATGGCAATCCACGCCGCCATGGTGGATCGCATGGATCGCGAAATCGGTCGTGTGTTCGATCAACTTCGCGAGATGGGCGCGTGGGAAAACACGTTGATTGTTTTTCTCTCGGACAACGGTGCAGATGCCACGTTGATGGTGCGCGGTGACGGACATGACCAATCCGCTCCGCCCGGCTCTGCTGAGTCATTCCTGTGTTTGGGTCCGGGTTGGGCAAGCACGGCGAATGCGCCATTCCGTCGTCACAAGATCTGGGTGCATGAAGGTGGCATCTCCACTCCGTGTATTATGCACTGGCCTGGCGTGATTCCTTCCGGCGGCAAACTCCGACACACGCCGACGCACATCACTGATTTTGTTCCGACGGTCCTTGAGATCGCAGGGGTTTCACCTCCGGAACGCTGGGGCGGGCAAACACGACCGTCGTTGCCTGGGAAGAGCCTCGTCCCGCTCTTCAAACGCGATGCCACGATTCAGCGCGACGCGATTTACTGGCATCACGAAGGTAATCGAGCTTTGCGCATGGGCGATTGGAAATTGGTTTCTGAGTCTGAGAAGAACGGCAAATGGGAGTTGTACAACCTCAAGCGTGATCGCATCGAATCAAAGAACCTTGCCACGTCGGATCCCGATCGGGTGAAGCAGATGTCGGCGGTGTGGCAGCAAATGGATGATGACTTTCGTCGTCAGGCAGGCGGAGGGAAGTCTGGTGCGAAGGAATAGAACCACCGCAACAATTCTGTTTGTTGTACGATTTCCAGGCGCACATGGAGTGGCTTGACACGGGCAAGAGTTCTCTTTGATGCTGTTCGTGCGGCAGGCAGCCATGTTTCAAAAGGCCAGCAATGCTCTGCGCTTTGCGTTGAAAGTTTCAATGCCACAACTGTTCGGCAGAGCGTCGGAAAGAAAGGTGAAACTATGAACATTGAATCCAACAGCCCTGAATCAAGTCCTCTCACCCGCCGAAAGTTCTTGGTCAACACCGGGGTTTCGGCCTTATCACTTGCCGTCGCCCAACAGACCCATGTTCTCGGCGCTGAGGCCGGCGCGAAAATTGACATTGGCCTGATTGGGTGCGGTGGCCGAGGTCAATGGATCGCAGACCTGTTTCGCAAACACGGCGGCTACAATCTGGTGGCTGTGGCGGATTATTTTCAAGACAAGGCGGACAGCGCAGGGGACAAGTTTGAAGTCCCGGCCTCCCGCCGCTTCACCGGGCTTTCCGGCTATAAGCGGTTGCTGGAACAGAAACTGGATGCGGTGGTCATTGAAAGTCCGCCGTATTTTCACCCGGAACAAGCAGCCGCTGCGGTGGAAGCGGGCAAGCATGTGTACCTCGCAAAACCAGTCGCCGTTGACGTGCCGGGCTGTTTAAGCGTCGAAGCCAGCGGGCAGAAGGCCACTGCCAGAAAACTTTGTTTCCTCGTGGATTTTCAAGCGCGCACGCTTCCGATATTTCACGACGCGGTTCAACAAATACAGAAAGGTGAGCTCGGCCAGATCGTTTCTGTCGAAGCTGCTTACCAGACCGGACCAGTGGGCGCGGAGGTGGACAAGGCTCGCCGCGCGAATCCACAAAGTGCGGAGTTGCGGTTGCGCGCGTGGCCAACGGATCGAGTTCTCTCCGGTGACGTGATCACCGAACAAAACATCCACGCTCTCGACATGACGTGCGGGCTTCTTGACGCTGCCCCGGTGCGGGCCTACGGAGCAGGAGGAAAGACGAGGGATTTTGTTGGAGATTGTTGGGATCATTTTTCTGTCATCTTTGATTTTCCGAACAAAGTGCTGGCCACTTTCAATTCAGTCCAGGTCGGCTTCGGCTTTGATGACATTGTTTGCAGGGTGTATGGCACCAAGGGCACTGCGGATTTGCACTACTTCAGCAAGTCGGTGATCAAGTGCAAGGAGTACAGCAATGCGGCAGAGCCGGGCAATCTATACACGAGCGGTGCGGAGGCCAACATCGCCACCTTCCACGACTCCATCGTCAAGCGCGACCATGCGAATCCCACCGTGTCGCCAAGCGTGCGTAGCAACCTGACCACCATCTTGGGGCGCACTGCCGCATACCAGAACCGCGTTGTGACGTGGGAGGATATGCTAAAGAAGGCGGAACCGTTTGTTGCGGACCTCGCAGGACTCAAGACCTAAATTGGAAACCAATTGTTCAGGCAGGAAACAAGCCTCGCAAGAAGGTTAAGTTGGCTGTGTAGCTGGTCATGAGGCTTGAGTTGGGCGGGATCGCGCCCTCGATTTGCATCCAGCCTTCGTAGCCAATGTCGTTGATGGCATCGCGGACTTTCTCGAAATTCACCGGTCCTTTGCCGAGCAGACAGCCGTTCTCCTTCATGTGGAACTCACAGATGCGCTCCTTGCCGAGTTGACGAATCTCCTTGTAGATGTTGTATCCGCGATCTGTCGAATTGCACACATCGTAATACATCTTCACGGCAGGCGATCCGACTCGATCCATGATTCGCAATGTATCCTCCGCGCTGAGCCATGATTCGAGCCCGAGGGTTACACCTGCTTTCTCAGCGCGAGGCGCAACCTTCCTCAGACGTCGGACCACTTCATCAGTGCCTTCATTGTCCCCTACGAGATCGCCTTTGCCAAAGAATGCCAGCAATACAACGTGAACACCGATGGCTTGCATCACCGTTACTGAGTCACTCACCCATGCTTCGGTACGCGGGTCGCTCTTGTAAGGAACATTGTTCAACTCCCCAATGGCAAGGCTGGCGATTTGGACTTCCGCCTTTCTGGCCGCATCTTTGAATTGTTGCTGAACCTCGGGTTTGCGAAGCTTCATGTCGTCGGCTGCGGTTCCGAGGCTGACCTGGACACCATCGAGGCCGATTTGCTTTGCCACGTCGAAAGCAGAAGGATCAGCCTGTTTGCCGATTGACCAGTCGCACGCGCCGATCTTGAAGCGGCGCTTTTCCGATGCTCCCAATAATGCGGCGAAGGGCGAACTGATAGCCAAAGCCGTCGCGGCTTGGGCGGTGCGTTGAAGCATCTGGCGTCGGGTTATCATTCGTAACGTGGTTTATCTCGTGTTCTGCCTTTGCGAGTCAATTACGAATCGTCGGCTGCTGGAATCCAACGCTGACGCCCGGCCCAGGACCAAAATGGCCACACTGAAAGCACGGCAAATCAACTGGA
>JABFSR010000176.1 GCA_013140495.1 Verrucomicrobiota bacterium | reverse complement strand
GCCCTCCCTGGCGCGCCAGTAGAAATGCGAAGATCAAATTTCCGATGCCGGAGCAATACGGCATGATCAGCGTACCGAGCACCGTGCCTTCAAAACCATCAGCGCCCATCGCCTCCAGCCGCCAGATCATCAGCACGGCGGCGGCTACAAACACGGCGACGAACAGCCAGGGCGCGGCATCTCCCGTCGCCTCGATTTTGTGGATCCACGAATTCAAAGCGCGCGGAGTCTCGCCAAAACACTTTCCGCTGTCACGCCATGAACCTTCACCACCTTGCGACGCGACGTCTTCCCGCGAATCAACTCCACTTTGCCACGCGGACAGTCCAGCGTGTCGGCGAGCAATCGTAGCAGCGCCTCGTTCGCGGCAGCGTCCACCGGTGGCGCGGTGACGCGGATGCGCAACTCGTCGCCAACCGGTTCGCCGATGTCATTCACAGACGCACGCGGCTGGAGCTTGATGGCCATTGAAACGCCATCTTTTTGAGGAGTCAGGAATTTCGGAACTATCGCCTCGAACATGGAAGACAGATTGCACACAAGACTGCGTCCGATGAAGCGGAAACTTTCTTGTGGTGGAACGGACACACCCCGTCTCCTCCTTGGATTGGCCGGGGTGCGTTGAGCCAAACAACATGAGACCGCGCGTTTCAACGCCCGCCGAGCACCACCAACCGCGTGAAGCCATTTCCATCCGAGTCTGTCCACACGAGCAACATGACTCGTTGTCCCTTGGTCGCACCTGCCAGCTTTCTCACCTCGTCTGCCGTTTCCACTGGCTCACGATTTACCTCCACGATCACATCGCCAGCCTGCAATTGATCGGATGCTGGCGCTTCTGAGTCAATTTCGGTCACGAGCACGCCTTTAACTTCGGCTGGAATCTTCCTTTGCTTGCGAATTCTGGAATCGAGATTCCCGAGTGTCACACCTTTCAAAAGGTCAACGTCACCGGTGGCCGGCTTGATGGACTCGTCGTCCCGGGAAATGGACGCAAGCCTCATGGGATTCTCATCCAGCACCGCCTCGATTGTTTTCTGTTTTGCGTCGCGGATGATCGTGAGCGTAATCTTGGACTTTGGGCGCTGTTGAGCAATAGCTACAGGGAATTGCGCGGCATCCGTAAGTTTCTTTCCGTTCACCGCCGTTATCACGTCGTAACGCTTCAACCCTGCTTTTGCGGCTGCGGAGTTTGGCGTCACTCCCGTGACGACCGCCCCGCCTTGGTCCGGCAGCTTGAGCATCTCCATGACGGCCTCGTTCACCGGGGAAAAACCTACGCCGAGAAAACCCCGCCGAACCTTGCCATCCGTAATGAGACCCTCGACGACGGAGCGGGCTAGATTCACCGGCACTGCGAAGCCCACACCAGCGTTTGCGCCGCTGAGGCTGGCAATGGACTGGTTAACACCGATCAATCGCCCGTCCGAATCCACAAGTGCACCGCCGGAATTGCCGACGTTGATGGGGGCATCCGTCTGGATGAAATCCTCATATCCGCCACGCCCGAGAATACCAGAGGTGCGTCCGAGCGCGCTGATGATACCTTTGGAAACACTTTGTCCAACGCCAAATGGGTTTCCCACCGCAAGCACAACGTCGCCCACTTCCACATTGTCGCTGTCGCCAAACGTAATGGGTTTGAGTCCCTTTGCTTCGATCTTGAGTACAGCGATGTCGGTTTGTGGATCTTTGCCGACAACCTTGGCCGTGTATTCCTTCTTCTCGTTGGCAAACATCACGCGCACGCCATCGTCATCCGCGCCCTCGACAACATGGTTGTTGGTGAGGATGTAGCCGTCCTCCGAAAGAATCACGCCGGACCCAAGACCGCTGTGCTTTCTTTCGAAGGCGTGCGGGCGACTTTGCCTTGGATCTATGCCGAACATCTCGTTTAAGAACGGATCGTCCAGAAACGGGTGCGCCCGACGCTGAAGCGTGATCGTGCTCACGGAAACAACAGTCACCACGCTTGGGGTCACACGTTTTACCACACCTGAGTAGCTGGCCTCTGGTCGTGAGCGATCAATGGGCCGTTTGTCCTCTTTTAGTTTAGGCGGTTCGATGTCCTTGGCAATCGCCGCCACACTCAACACCGCCACCATCCCCAACGTCAATAATCGTTTCATATTCATCGTCATCATATCACACAGTGTTCAAGAGACGAGTCCGAGCGGAAGCTCATTCACGCCTCACAGCGATTGACAATCACACTGGCGCGGCGTTCAAAGCAAGTTGGAGTTCAAGCTTCAACTTGTCCGCGCCACACAACCGAACGCCCTGGCAAGCTAAAGCTTGAACTCCAACAAGAACTGCCCCATCGCTTGTCAGGCGCACCTGCCACTCCGTTAGGATTTGGATTCGCGCCGCGCTCCTGCTACGCTGCCCGGCATGAGTGCTTTCCCCGTCAGCCTCGAGAAAGAAAATCAACTCGCCCTGCGCATGACCGCGTTGGGCGTGCGTGAGGCCGACATTGAGGAATCGTTCGTCCGCTCCGGCGGGCACGGCGGGCAGAACGTCAACAAGACCTCCACCTGTGTCATGCTTGTCCACCGCCCCACGGGCGTTCAGGTGAAATGTCAGGAGACGCGGCAGCAAGGTCTCAACCGCTTCATCGCCCGACGGTTGTTGCTGGACAAGATTGAGGCCGCAAAGAACGGCTTCGTGGCTGCGCGTCGCACCGAGATGGAAAAGATCCGCCGCCAAAAGCGCAAGCGATCCAGACGCGCCAAGGAAAGAATGCTGGAAGGCAAATCACGTCACGCTGCCAAGAAAGCTGCGCGC
Organism: Verrucomicrobiota bacterium; assembly: GCA_013140495.1. Lineage (GTDB taxonomy): Bacteria > Verrucomicrobiota > Verrucomicrobiia > Limisphaerales > JADLHS01 > JADLHS01. The sequence goes on along the minus strand of JABFSR010000176.1, from coordinate 14,773 downwards.
AGACCGTTATCCATGGATTGAAAGCAGCCCGAGGCGTGCTTTGGGCGGATCATTTGCCGCTTGACGGTGAAATCGGGGATTTCCTATGCTTCAAGCACAACGGAAGTAATGCCGGTCGGACCGGCGCGAAGAGTCGGAAGAATACATTCTCCGACTTTTTTGTCCCCGGATGATGCGAGAAACACGATTTGATGAGCACGATTTTTCCAAACGGTTGTATTCAGCGGTCGTTGGCCGGTGAGTGCAGTTTTTTTCCATGAGTACCGAAGCGGTCAACCGTTGGTTTGGTTCAAGCCTATGAAGGCACATTGCCCAATCAGGCTGTCGGTGTTGAAACACTATGCCCGTACGCATTTACGACATTTCGAAGAAGCTCGGCCTCGAGAACAAGGAAGTTCTGGCCGTGGCCAAGTCCTTGGGCATAGCGGCCGCCAAGGTGCCGTCCAGTTCGCTCGATAAAATCACCGCCGAGTATCTCGAAGAGGAAATTTACAAGGCGCACCCGGACCTCGCTGCCAAACTCAAGCCCGCTCCCGCAGCCCCTGCGCCACCCAAGCCCGAACACGTCGAGCAAAAGATCGAAATCATAAAAGCGCCCGAACCGCCGCCTGCACCAGTGGTTGAAATACCCGCGCCAGAACCCATCCCGGCGGAAATCCCTTCAGTTGCCGAATCTCAAGCCGTAGCTGCACCGACAACGCCCACGGAACCGCCACCACCAGATGCTCCGCCACAACCTGTCGAGCCACCCAAGCCAAAGGTCGGCGAAAAGGTCGGATTCATCCAGCTCACGCCCCGCCCTCAGCCGAAACAACCCGAGCGCGGCGGCGGCGTCAAGCCAGTTGGACGTCCCACACCTCCGGGTGGAACAGATTTCCAGCGACGCGGTGGCAACACGGATCAGTTTCGCCGCGGCCCCGGTCAGGGCGGTCCCGGTGGCAGACAACCGTTCCAACAACGCTCAAACGGCAACAGACCACCAGAGCCGGCAAAGCCTGCGACGCCAAAGTTTTCATTGCCCGATGACGCCCCAGTCATCGTTATCAAACCACCGATCGTAGTCCGTGAACTCGCCGAGCAGCTCAAGCAAAAGCCGTTCATCATCATCGGTGACCTGATGAAACTTGGCGTCTTCGCCAACGTGAACCAGGCGATTGATGAGAAGATTGCCATCCAGATCTGCGCAAAGTATGGCGTCAAGTTCGAGGTCGAAAAACGCGCCAAGGGTGAAGGCACGGTTCACAGGGTTGAAAAGAAGGTTGAAGTTGATATCGAGGACAAGCCTGAACAACTCAGGCCTCGACCACCCGTCGTCACCATCATGGGCCACGTTGACCACGGCAAGACTTCCCTGCTCGATGTCATCCGCAAAGCCAATGTTGCTGAAGGCGAAGCCGGCGGCATCACCCAGCACATCGGCGCCTACACGATTTCCTTCCCGCATCCTGAGCGCAAAAACGAACTGCAACAGATCACGTTCCTCGACACACCCGGCCACGCTGCATTCAGCTCCATGCGCGCGCGCGGCGCAAACGTCACGGACATCGTGGTACTGGTCGTTGCAGCCAACGACGGCGTCATGCCTCAGACCATTGAGGCATTGAACCACGCCAAAGCCGCAAAAGTTCCGATCCTCGTGGCCGTCAACAAGTGCGATCATCCGAACGCGAACCCGATGAAGGCGCGTCAGCAGTTGCAGGAAAAAGGCCTGGTGCCCGACGACTGGGGCGGTGAAACAATCTTTGTAGATTGCTCCGCGCTCACAAAGCAGGGAGTGGACAAGCTGCTCGAAATGATTTTGCTCCAGGCTGATTTGCTGGAGTTGAAGGCGAACCCCGACCGCAACGCCAAGGGCAACGTCATCGAATCCGGCATCGAACCCGGCGGCCCCATGGCCACTGTGCTGGTCCGCAAGGGTACGTTGCGCCTGGGTGACGTCATCATCTGCGGCGAGTTTTACGGCAAGGCCCGGGCTCTCATCAACGAGGAAGGCAACCGCCTCAAGGAAGCCACACCATCTGTCGCAGTGAAAGTTCTCGGCTTGAACGGTGTGCCCGATGCCGGCGCGGAATTTACCGTGAGCGATGACGAACGCTCCGCCCGCGATCTCGCTGATGAACGTCGCATGAGCGACCGCGCCGAATCCCTCGAAGCCAAGTCCAAGGTCACGCTCGAAAACTTGTTCGAGAAAATTGATTCCGCCCAGGGCAAGACGCTGAAAGTCGTTGTCAAGGCCGACGCCCAGGGTTCCGTCGAAGCCATCGTCGAAGCGCTTCACAAAATCGAGAGCGACAAGGTTGCGCTGGAAGTCATCCATAGCGACGTCGGCGCGATCACGGAAAACGACGTGGCCCTTGCGTCCGCTTCGCAAGGCATTATCCTCGGATTTCACACACGCGTGGACAGCACGGCGGCGGAAAAGGCGAAACACGCCAACGTGCAGATCAAACTTTACGCCATCATTTACGAATTGATTGACGATGTGAAGAGCGGCATGGCCGGACTGCTCGATCCATTGAGCAAGGAAGTCATCGTCGGTTCGGCGGAAGTCCGCCAGATTTTCAATCTCTCCAAAGGAGTGCCCGTCGCCGGCTCCATGGTCACGGTCGGTCGCATTGTTCGCGGCAAGGTCCGTGTGCGCCGGCGCAAAGACATCATATACGAGGGCGTCACCCAGTCGCTGCGCCGTTTTCAGGACGAGGTCAACGAAGTGCGCGCCGGCATGGAATGCGGCATCCGCATCGAAGGATTCACTGAAATCGCCGTGGGCGACCTCGTGGAGTGTTACACCATCGAGAAAATTGCGGCGAAACTTTGAGACGAGACAGATTATGATTGAGAACTGCAAAGCTGTTTGCCTCTCTTGATCTTAATCCCACCAAGCCATGTCAAATGTCCGCCACGAACGTGTCCGAGAGGTGCTCAAACGCTCCATCGGCGAAGCCATCCGCCGCGAGTTTACCGTTGCCGAGGTCGGTCTCATCACCGTCAACGATGTTGACTGCGCCGGGGATCTCAAGTCCGCCACCGTCTTCATCAGCATCCTCGGCACTGCTGATCAACAAAAACACGGCCTCGCCAAGCTCGCCGAGCATCGCGGTCGCATCCAGGGCTTGATGGCGAAGGCGGTTGTCTTGAAATACACACCCACGCTGCGTTTTGTCGTGGACGATGCCATCAACCGTGGCAACCGCGTCATGCAAATCCTCAATGAGTTGGAAAAAGCTTCGCCCGTCGAACCCAAACAACCATCCGAGGAGTAAGCTCACAACTTCCCTGATGAAATCCCATCCGCAGATTCTCGATCGCATCCTCGACGCCATTCGCGAGGCCAAAACCATTTGTGTCGTCGGTCACATCCGCCCCGACGGCGATTGCATCGGGTCGCAACTCGGCCTCGCGCTCGCGCTCCGCGCCGAAGGCAAGAAGGTCGTTTGTTGGAATCAGGATTCCATCCCGGCAAAGTATCGTTTTCTCGATCCGGGGCACGATTTTGAGAAACCCAGGTCCGGTGAGAAATTTGATCTGGTCATCGCCACTGATTGCGCCAGCTTCGAGCGGCTCGGCAAAACCGCCGAATGCATCGGCAAACGAAAGCAGCTCATCAACATTGACCATCACGAGAGCAACACACGCTACGGTGACGTGAACTGGATATCCCCGCGCGAACCCTCCACAGGCGAACTCATTCATCGCCTGTTGAAAACTGCGCGCTGGCCCATCACGCCGCCCATTGCTGATCTTTTATTCACCGCCGTCTCCACTGACACCGGTTCTTTCCAGTATCCAAACACCCGGCCTGGTTCATTTCACGTCGGCGCCGATCTCGTCACACGCGGCGCGAACCTGGCGAAGATCTGCGACGAAGTTTATCAATCTTTTCCCCTCTCCCGTGCACGGCTGCTCAAGCACGTCTATAGCAAATTCAAACTTACGCACAACGACCGCATCGCTTACTTCTGGCTGAAGAAGGCCGATCTCACGCGGACCGGCGCGGAGAGCAATGACACCGAGGGATTGATTGATCACATCCGCGCCATTGAGCCGGTCATCGTGGCCTGTGTCTTCGAGGAGGTTGAACCCGAACTCACCCGCATCAGTCTTCGCTCAAAGAACAAGGACGTGAACGTGAGCGAAATCTGCGAGCAGTTCGGAGGAGGCGGACACACGGCGGCGGCGGGTGCAAGGATTCCCGGTCGCCCCATGTCCATTCAACGTCGCGTCGTCGCCGCCATCAAGAAGGCGATCAACAAGGCGAAGTAACACCGGCCTTGCGAATGAAGATTCTGTTTGTCGAGAATCACGCGGTCTTTGCGCAGCAGGTGACAACTCAATTCCTCGGGGAACACGAGGTAAAGATTGTTCCAAGCCTTGCGGACGCACGAATTCAAATTGGGCAGACGGTTTATGAACTTATCCTCGTTGATTACGACCTTGACGATGGAAAAGGCGCGGAACTTATCCGGGAGTTGCGAACTGCCGGACACGGCGTCCGCATCATCGGCGTCTCGGCTCGTGAAGAAGGGAACAAGGCAATGTTGGAAGCGGGAGCAAACGCGATTTGCAGCAAAATGAAATTTGATCACATCCGGGAATTCATCTGATGGGAGCTTGCACACATTGTGGTGGCAGCAAGGCGATCAACCTGGCGCGGTACTTTTCCGGCTCGCTGTCGCTTTTGTCGTCTGCTAAACCAACCGCCAAGCGCATGGCAAAAAACTTTTCCAGTTTCAGCAAACAACCCGGCAAAGCGAGCACCGGGGAGAAAGCACGGAAATTTGAAGGTGCGTTCTATACACCGTTGCCATTTGCCCGAAAGGCGTTGACCTATCTGGAAAAATCCATCTGCTCAAAGTGGTGGAAAAACAATTATCGCCTGTGGGACATGGCGGCGGGCACGGGCAATCTCGAATGGTTTTTGCCAGCGGACGCCTATCCGAGCATTTACCTTTCGACACTGCACCAAGAGGACGTTCAGCATTGTCAGCGCATATTCCCCGGCGCAACGGTGTTTCAATACGACTATCTCAACGATGACGTGGAAAGCGTGTTCGACGATCAATCCCTCTCTGATCGAGCACGCAGGAAACCGGACAATCTTATCCGCGATCTGCTCAACCCGGACATCAAATGGATCATCTTCATCAATCCACCGTTTGCCACGTCGCAGAAAGCCGGCTACTCCGGCGAGAGCAAGAAGAGCGTCAGTGATACAAAGATTCGTCCACTCATGCATGAATGGGGACTGGGCGAAGTTTCACGCGAGTTGTTTGCGCAATTCTTGTTTCGCATCCGGCAGGAATTTGCCGGGAAGGAAGCGCATCTTGGACTGTTTTCCACGCTCAAATACGTCAACTCTAACAACGACCAGAAGTTCCGAGACAAGGTTTTTCAATTTGGTTTTGAAGACGGCTTTGTATTCTCATCGGCAAACTTTTCCGGCACGCAGTCGGCGAATCCTTTCCCCGTCGGCTTCCTCGTCTGGGATTTGCGGAAGAAGAAAAAGCTCGAAGAGCAAAGAATGGAAGTCACGGTGCTGGACGATGACACTAGCAAGCTTGGCCGCAAACTCATCGTGGCTGAACACCGCGACCGTTTCTTGAGCAAGTGGATTGACCGGCCCGCCGCCACGGAGATTTTCCCGCCCCTCGGCAGCGCGATTTCGGTGAAGGGTGGCAACACCGACGTTCGCGACCGCGTCGCTAAAGGATTTCTTGCATCGCTGATGTGCAACGGCAATGACGTCCAGCACCACAACAATGTTGCACTGCTTTCCGGGCCATACGTGAGCGCGGGGGCGTTATCCATCGTTCCAGAGAATTTCGACAAGGCGTTGATCGTTCACGCCGTCCGCAAAAACGTTCGCAAAAGCTGGATCAATGACCGCGATCAGTTTCTCCAGCCGAGCGGAGAACCCAACACTGCTTTCATCCGTCGTTGTGTAGTGTGGAGTCTCGTTGCTGACTCGAATCAAACCGCCTCGCTCCGTAACGTGGTTCACAAAGGCGAAACCTACCAGATCATCAATCACTTTTTCCCGCTCAAAGTTTCCAGCCTGAAGAAGTGGGATATTTCGGATTCAGAAGTCGCTCATACGCTCAAACTCGATAACGAAGACCGCTTCATGGCCCGGTGGCTTGCGGATCAGAAGCTGGATTCACAGTGCGCGGAGTTGTTGGAAATTATCGGCAATCTCTACCAGTCATTTTTCAAACACTTCAAGGACTTGCCCACCGCGAAATACAAAGTCGAACACTGGGACGCGGGATGGTGGCAGATCAAACGATGCTTGGTCGAAACCGGCTTGGAAGCCGAGCGGTTTGAGCGGGTCGAAGAACTTAAAAAGAACATCGGTGCAAAAATCTGCGACGAAGCCCTGAAGTTGGGAATCATTTCCGCCAATTAAATTTTTCATGCAAGACTTCACCGCCCTCGACGGCGCCATCCTCATTGATAAACCCAGCGGCCCGACGTCTCACGACGTTGTGGACGCCATCCGCCGGAAGTTCGGCATCAAGAAGGTCGGCCACTGCGGCACGCTTGATCCAAATGCCACCGGACTGCTCATCATCGTGCTCGGACGAGGCACGAAACTCTCCGAGCGATTGATGGGTGACGACAAGGTCTATGAAGGCACGATGAAGTTTGGCGAAGCCACCGACAGCTACGATTCAGATGGCGAGATCACCGCCTCCCTGCCCGTCATGCCGATGACGCTGGATCAGTTGAACGAGGAGGCATCTTCGTTCGTCGGCGACCAGATGCAGGTGCCGCCCATGGTTTCCGCCATCAAGAAAAACGGCGTGCCTCTCTATAAACTCGCCCGAAAAGGCATCGAAGTGGAACGCGAGCCGCGGCTCATTCACATCTACAATTTCCGTTTCACGGATTACACCGAACCGCTCGGCACGTTCAAGCTTGCATGCACGAAGGGCACCTACGTTCGCAGCGTCGCGCATGACCTCGGAAACAAACTCGGCTGCGGCGCGCATCTGGCCACGCTGCGGCGCAGTGTCTCGGGAAAATTCGACGTTGCCGACGCGAAAACACTCGACGAGGTATTGAAACTCCCGGTGTCGGAACTGGAGAAGCGGGTGATTCCGTTTTTGAAACTGGCAGTGACATGAAGCCACCAGTCACCAAACACCAAACTCAATCGAAGCTCAAAATACCAAGCTCCAGTCTGTTGCCGGATCGCCGGGACAGGTCTTGGTGTTTGGATCTTGGAATTTCGCTGGAGCTTGGAGCCTGGATGTTGGAGCTTTTCCCCGCGTGAACGTAATCCACACAGCCAAAGACCTCGCCGCGGCAGGCCGCAGGGTCTGTCTTTCCATCGGCGTCTTTGATGGCGTTCATCTCGGCCATCAACAGATCATCCGCAAAACCGTTGCCGATGCCCGCCAACGCGAAGGTCTCGCGCTGGTCGTCACGTTTGACAGACATCCGAGCACAATTGTCGCACCGGCCCACGTGCCACCGATGATTTATTCACAGCCACAAAAAATCCGGGCCATCGAGACGTTGGATGCCGATGCTCTGCTCGTGATCCGGTTCGACGAGGAATTCAGCCGGCAGACGGGAGAACAATTTGTCCGCGCGCTGGCGAACGACATTGGCCGTATCGAGAGCGTGTGCGTCGGTGCGGACTTCGTGTTTGGGCAGAAACGCAGCGGCAATGTTGCGTTGCTAAAGCAACTTGGTGGCGAGATGGGATTCCAGGTTCACGGCCTCGCTGCCGTGGCACTCGACGGCGAAACAGTCAGCAGCACGCGCATCCGCGAAGCCATTCGTTCGGGTGATTTTGATGCAGCCGGCCAGATGCTTGGACGCGCGTATTCGATTGCTGGCAGGGTTGCTCACGGAGATCAACTCGGTCAAAAACTTGGCTTCCCCACTGCGAATCTTGACACCAAAGGACTGTTGCTTCCCGCCAACGGAGTGTACGCGGCACATGCAACAGTTCGGAAACAAATTCACCGCGCCGTGTTGAACATCGGCCATCGTCCCACGCTGCAAAATCCAGCGCCCGAAATGCGCGTGGAAGTTCACCTGCTGGATTTTTCAGGCGATCTTTACGGCGAAGAAATGGAAATTACATTTGCCTCACGCCTCCGTGACGAGCAAAAGTTTGCATCGCTGGAGGAATTAAAATCCCAGATCACCAAAGACATCGAAGCCGCACGGCACGCGTTCTGAGAACGCGTTCTCATCTCCCCGGCTTCGCCAATTCTTCCGCTCGCGAAACATACGCGGTGTCGCCCGGCTGGGGCGATTCGCGTCGCGGCATGAGAAGCTTCGCAATCAATCCCGTCCAGCCAGTCTGGTGCGACGCACCGACGCCCCTGCCCGTGTCGCCATGAAAGTATTCATGGAACAGGACGTGATCCTTGAAGTGCGGATCAGCGGCGAGTTTGGGATGTCCTTTCAACGCGGGCCTCTGCCCGTCTTCACCCTTGAGAAACAATTTGCAAAGCCGCTGGGCAATCTCGTGCGCAGCGTTGTTCAACGTAACAAACTTCCCTGATCCGGTCGGACATTCGATTTTGAAATCGTCGCCGTAGTAGTGATGAAACTTTTGCAGTGCTTCAATGAGCAGGAAGTTCACCGGCATCCAGATCGGCCCGCGCCAGTTTGAATTTCCACCAAAAAGGCCGTTCTCGGATTCCCCGGGCCAGTAGCGCACTTCGAGCGAATGCCCGCCACTCTCAAAACGGTACGGCTCGCGTTCGTGAACCTTCGATAACGCACGCACGCCGTAATCGCTCAAAAACTCGGTCTCGTCGAGCATCCGCCGCAGCAGGCATTTCATCCGATGCCCGCGCAACAACGAAAGCAGGTGTCGCTCCTCCATGCCATGGTCCTGCCAGCGGGAGACCAGGTTAGCGAGATCGGGCCGGTGCTTGAGGTACCACTTCATCCGTTGGTTGAACGCGGGAAGCTTTTTCAGCAATGCCGGTTCAATGACCTCGACAGCGAACAATGGAATCAATCCCACCATCGAGCGCACCTTCAACGGAATGTTCTGTCCGTCGGCGAGGCAAAGGTGATCGTAGTAAAACTCGTCCTGTTCATCCCACAACCCAAGCGAGCCCTCCCCCACTCCGTTGATCGCCGCCGCGATGTCCAGAAAGTGCTCCAAGAACTTTGTTGCAATATCCTCATAGACCCGGTTGTGTTTCGCGAGTTCGAGCGAAATACGGAGCAGGTTCAGGCAATACATCGCCATCCAGCTCGTGCCGTCCGCCTGGTTGATGTGCCCGCCCGTAGGCAAAGGCGAACTCCGATCAAACACGCCGATGTTGTCGAGGCCAAGAAAGCCACCCTGGAAAATGTTGCGCCCTTGCGCGTCTTTGCGATTCACCCACCAGGTGAAGTTGAGCATCAGCTTGTGAAACACGCGCTCAAGAAATTCCAAGTCGCCCTTGTCACCTGGATTTTTCTCGCGCCGCGTCTTGCGATCCATCTGGAATACACGCCATGTCGCCCAGGCGTGAACGGGCGGATTCACGTCACCCAACGCCCACTCGTAGGCGGGCAACTGTCCATTCGGGTGCATGTACCATTCGCGAGTTAGCGAGACCAGTTGCGACTTTGCGAACTCCGAATCCACCAAAGCGAGTGGAATTGCGTGGAATGACAGGTCCCACGCAGCGTACCATGGATATTCCCACTTGTCCGGCATGGACATGACGGTGGAATTGTTCAGGTGCGTCCACTCGGCGTTACGACCGCGTTTGCGAGCCAGAGGCGCAGATTGTCCAGCATCGCCACGCAACCAGGCCGCGACGTCGTAGTTGTAAAATTGTTTCGACCAGATCATCCCGGCGAGCGCCTGTCGCTGAACTGCGCGAGCATCTGCACAGGGAACATCATGCTGCAAATCTGCGTAAAACTCATCGGCCTCCCGAATTCGCTTTGTGAACACGGCGTCGAATCTCGTAAATGCACTCCGCGCATCCAATCGGCCTTTCGACGCAGGGTTCGCTGACACGTCATCCACATCATCGAGAATCTGAACCGGGTCTGTGGCGACGCGTTTTGATCCGGCTGCTGCCGCTGCCAGACGCAGTCGAATGACAGACGAACCACCCGCCGGCACGTTCAGGATGTAATGAGCACCAACCTTCGTGCCTTCGTGGTTTGGATTCACCGCCGCCGCCTTGCCATGGACGATCTGCTCATGGAACGCATCCTTGAAATGCCCATGCGCGTCCACTTCACCGCCGTGTCGTTGCACGTTCGTTTCGTTGTCGCAGAAAATCATTTCCTCGTGACCGGGAGAAACGAACAGCCGGTAATCTCCCAGTTCCTCATGACTCGCGAGCACCTCACCCGCACCGGTAGCGCACAAGTGCGGCTTGGCTGAACCAGATTTCCACGACCATGTGTTGCGAAACCACAATTGCGGCAGCAGATGAATTGTCGCCTCCTCCGGCCCACGATTGTGAACGGTCACCCGCATGAGGACGTCTTCCGCGTCTGCCTTGGCATATTCCACGAACACATCCCAGTAACGGTCATCGTCAAAAATCCCCGTGTCGAGCAATTCAAACTCGGATTTCTTCCGCCCGCGCGAGCGACCTTCCTCAACCAGTTGCTCGTAGGGAAAGGCGCGTTGTGGATACTTGTAAAGCATCTTGAGGTAACTGTGTGTCGGCGTCGCGTCGAGGTAGTAATACAGCTCCTTCACGTCCTCGCCATGATTTCCCTCCGTGTTGGTGAGGCCGAAAAGGCGTTCCTTCAAAATCGGATCGCATCCATTCCACAACGCGAGTGAGAGACAAAGAAGTTGTTGGTTGTCGCAAAAACCAGCAATGCCATCCTCGCCCCAGCGATAGGCACGACTGCGCGCATGGTCATGGGGGAAATAATCCCAGGCCTCGCCGTCTGGAGAATAATCCTCGCGCACCGTCCCCCATTGCCGCTCGGAAAGATAAGGTCCGAAGAGTTTCCATTTGCCGCGCGCGTCGCTGGCTAGCCGGTGTTTTTCTGCGTTCGCGTCCATGCGTTCAAGTGTCTATCGGCAAATCTAGTGATTAGTTGACCCAAAAGCACCGGCAAAAAGAATGCACACGACTTGGATTTTCGACTGCGATCAGACGGGCGACTGAGGAGCGATGGACATGTTGAACAACCTGATCCGCACGTTTCGGCGGATCAAATGATGAACCACCAAGAAGTGAAACCCATTGTTGCACTCTGATTCTTGGCCGACAGCTAGACCTTTTTCTCAAGGATGAAACTGCCGAGCGCGAGCACGTCGAGGCCGTTGTCGTAGAAGCAACGGACGGCATCGCGCGGATGATTCACAATCGGCTCGCCCATGACATTGAACGACGTGTTCAAAAGCACGGAGTCGCCAGTGAGTTTTTCAAATTCGTGCAACAGACTCCAAAACTTTGGCGCGAATTCCTTTTTCACAGTCTGCGGACGCAGTGTGCCGTCCGCGTGAACCACCGCCGGCACGCGTTTGCGTTTGGCTTCCTTGCAGGTGAACGACGTGATCATGAAGAATTCGTCCCGGGCGTTTTCCAGATAGTCTTCCTTTCGCTCCCATAGCAACGACGGACAGAACGGGCGGAAGCCTTCGCGGAATTTCACGCGTGCGTTGATGATGTCCTTGTATTCGGCCTTGGCGGTGCTCATCAGGATGGAACGCGCTCCCAGCGCACGCGGCCCGCTTTCCATTCGACCCTGAAACCACGAACAAATTTTTCCCTCGGCAAGTTTTCCCGCCATGTGTTCGGCCACGTTTTCAACCCGGCGATATTCGATACGACGCAGCTTGAGCGTTTCCTCAATCTCCTTGTCTGAGTATTCAGGCCCCCAATACAAATCTTCGATTGGATGGATCGGTGCGCCGGGGTTCGCGGAAAAATACGCATGGAGCGCAGCGCCCACGGCGAGCCCTGAATCGCCAGGGTTCGGATACGTGTGGTGCTTTGCGATTTTGCCGGATTCCCAGAGACGCTGGTTGAGCTTCACGTTCAACATCACGCCACCGGCAGCGGAAAGATTCTTCGTCCCTTCACGTTCCAACCACGGAAAGATGATCTGTTTGGCCTGTTCTTCGAGAACGCGTTGAGCTTCGGCGGCGATGTGTTCCGCCCCATGTTTGGCAACGAGATCGCGTATTTCATAAGCTTCGTCAAAGTGCCATTGAATCGCGCCGCCTTCGTTCCAGTAACAGTTCCGTCCAAAATCATGCGGCTCGATCAAATCGCCGTTGCGATACTTTGGCGTAAACTTGTCCAACACTCCCTGGCAGCGAGTATGGTCACCGTAAGGCGCGAGCCCCATCGTCTTGCCTTCGCCGTCGCCATGCCACCAACCAAGTCCTTCAGTGACGTTGCTGTAAAACCAACCAAGCGATCCCGCGTTGGGAAATGTATGGAGCTTCGTGATCTTTCCATTCTCGCCACGCCAGAGGCCGCCGGAAAGACTGTCACCAGACCCGTCAATCGTAACGATCAACTGCTTGTCACGACTGCCGCTCGTATAATAGGCCGACGCAGCATGGGCGAGATGATGTTCAACGTGGATGATTTCCGTCTTGGAATGGAGCGGAAAGTTTTTGATGTAGAGCGGCGGCTTGACTTCGGGTTTCTTGAGAATTTCACGGACAAACTCGAAAGCCTGGCGTTTGCGGGTGACCTTTTGTTCCTTCGCTCCCTTGAGATCAAAGAGAAAATTCAAATCCGGCACGCTGCCCTTCGCAGGTACGGCCACCGCGTCCAAATCCGCCATGGTGAGCTTCTGTGACTTGAGGCAATACTCGATTGCGCGGATTGGCAGTCCGGCGTAATGCTTCATCCGTGTGAAGCGCTCTTCCGCCACGTCCGCCACAATTCTTCCGTCAACAATCAATGCCGCGCTGCTGTCGTGTCCGATGTGAACCCCGAGAATTTTCATAATTGTTCCGCGCCCGATTCGATTTCGACTGTGAACGACCCCAACACGTCATTCAGCCGGGCATTTGTGCGCGTGAGCATCATTCAGCAACGGATTCAAATCAACTGAAAAGCCTGATTTGCGGAGAGCAATCTGCCGGATGCGCCCGTCCGTACTTCGTCGAACAAATCCACGTTCCACTTCCGACACAATGCGGGAAAAGTTCGATTGCAAGGCAAAGCATGAAAGTCCGGCTTCAAACAGCGGCCTTCATCGCAGCCTCAAAAACAGTCTTCATCGGCACATGTTTTTGCACAGCAAGCTTCCTGCACGACTCGAACTCCGGAGCGGCCTGGACAATTTTACCGTTCAGTTTTCCGAGTTTCACCGTGACTTTGCCAAACTTGGTTGTGACGGTCGAAAATTCGCGACGCAACTTCCGCCGTTCGGCAGTCGTACGACGCACACCAAACGCCGTCGTCTCACGCAGCATCATTTCACTGAATCTGTCCGCATCCGCCTCGGCACACAAAACAGTGAGCAGAACACCCGGACGATTCTTCTTCATCTGGATCGGCGTATGAAAAACATCCAGCGCACCTGCTGCAAGGGCAGCCTCAACAAAGCAGCCAAGAATTTCGCCGCTGATATCGTCGAGATTTGTCTCAATCACCGCCACGCGATCAGTCTCCCAGTCGAGTGATGTCGCACCTGCGCCGGCAGCTTTGGATTTTGAACTCCCGCCTTCGCTTCGCTTCGTCGCGGCAAGTTGGACTTTGGACTGGTTTCCAAACACAGCCCGCAAAACATTTGGTCGCGTCTTGTTCTCCCGCGTGCCGAGTCCGAAACCAATTTTCTCCGCTACAAGGCCGCTCATCGGCTCAAATCGCTCAACCAGTTCTGCCAGCAAAGCCGCGCCGGTGGGTGTGACAAGTTCGTTCGGCTCGTCGCATTGTGTGACGCCGATGCCGCGCACGCCGAGAATCGCGAGCGTGGCGGGAGCGGGAATCGGAAATCTTCCATGCGCACAACGAATCCAGCCCGTGCCCTCGATCACGGGAGACGCCAGCACGCGTGGCTTGCCGAGCAGTTCCAGCGCAATGCACGCGCCCACGATGTCCACAATGGAATCTACAGCGCCGACCTCGTGAAAATGAACCTCCGACGGAGGCTTGCCGTGAATTTTTCCCTCCGCGTCCGCAATGCGCTGGAAGATGGCGACGGATTTCTTCTTCACCCACGGCGATAGTTTGCTTTTGGTGATGAGCTTTTTGATGTCGGCGAAATTCCGGCTGTCGTCGTGCGAATGATCTTGTTCGCCGTGTTCGTGGTGATGTTCCTCGTGATGGTGATGGTCGTGTTCGTGCTCATGTCGGTGCTCATCATGCTCATGATCACAATCGTATCCGTGATCATGATCGTGTGCCAGATGAACATCAAACTTGATGCCCGCGATGCCCTGACGTTCCTGCTGGCCGATGTGGAGATGGTAACCATCAAGTTTGAGCTTCTCCAGTTGACGCGCGAGTTTGTGTGCGTCCACGCCCAAATCAATCAACGCACCGATGAACATGTCACCGGCGATACCGCTGAATACATCAAGGTAAAGTGTCTTCATTTTGTTTTAGTCACAAAACAGTTCAATTATGCTCAGGAAAGAATTCAAGTTTCCACGATTTTACTTCTTAGTGCTTCTTGTACCACTTCGTGGCAATGCGGATTCTGCGAGAGCGTTGATCTGACTCGCCGCATAACCACCACCAAATCCATTGTCTATGTTCACCACCGTCACACCGCTGCCGCAACTGTTGAGCATGCCCAGCAGTGCGGCAACGCCGCCAAAACTTGCGCCGTAGCCCACGCTCGTCGGCACGGCAATGAC
>JABFSR010000259.1 GCA_013140495.1 Verrucomicrobiota bacterium | reverse complement strand
GTGCCCAATGCGTTGCACCAGACAGCGTCGTTTTACGAGGTGCTGTCACCGCGGGTGAATACAGCCACGCGCCCGCCTGGAAGTTGGAATCAATCGCGACTGGTGGTCTGCGGCAATCACGTCGAACACTGGCTCAATGGTGTGCAGGTCCTCTCCTACGAACTCGGTAGCGCGGAAGTAAAGGCCGGCGTCGCAAAGAGCAAGTTCAAGAACGTGCCGGGCTTCGATGAAAAAATCACCGGGCACATCCTGCTCACCAATCACAACCGGGAAACATGGTTTAGGAACATACGCCTCCGGGAATTGATTTTGAAATAATCAGGCGCGTTCGCGCCAGTCCATCCCTGTCATCATTCTTCAGGTTGCCCGAAAGACTCGGCACGGAGTCAAGAAAAGGAGGGCAATTTCGTCTTAGGAATTGGCAAATTATGGCCAGCCCCGTCGTGCGCTGTCTATGATGATGGGTTCGCCTGCTCCCGATCACAACATCCACGAGCGTCATCAAAACCGCTGGACTAATGCGGATGGTCGCCAAATCACGGGCTGCTGACGGAGCAGCCGACAACACTTGGATTTGGAGCACATGGAGTTTCCATATCGGCGAAGGCACGGCTGACAAATCCAGCCACTCTCATCAAGTTCGCAACTTGAGCAGTTTAAGAAACAGCGGTTCAAACAGCAGCGTTGTGTGTTACGACCATCAGGAACGGAAGCAATTTGTATGAGCAAACGAATTTTGTTAACGAGTGTGTGCCGCCCGCTCGGGCCGGAATACGGCGATGCGCCGTCGGTCGGTTATGAACTCCTTTACCGCCAGGTGCTGCGCGCCCAGGGCATCTTCAGCCCGCGCACGGTCAACATTCATTTCGGTCTCGAGTACATCGCGGAGAACCTCGACGCCCCGACCGTAGTCCTGCAATACCCTTCCAAAAGCGAACTGATCCGCGAACTCAAGAAGGGTTACGACTACGTCGGCATTTCCTTCATCATGGCGGTCATTCACAAGATGAAGGATGCTGTTGCGCTGATTCGCAAATACGCGCCGAACAGCAAAATTGTTTTGGGTGGTTATGGCACGGTATTGAAAGACGACGTGCTCAAACCGTACGGCGATTACATCTGTCGTGAAGAAGGCGTCGCGTTTTTTCGCCGGTTGCTGGGCGAGCCTGAAATCCCCATGCCATACAAGCATCCACTCATTGTGAGCTGGCTGAAGGTGTTCGGCTGGAAAGTCTCGGGGACGGGCAAGATATTTGCCGGGCTTGGTTGTCCCAATGGTTGCGACTTCTGTTGCACATCGCATTTCTTCTCGCGCAAACACATCAAGCTCCTTCCGGAAGGCAAAGACATTTATGCCGTCGCGGAACGTTACCTCGACATGGATCCCAGTCTTGTGTTCCTGATTTTGGACGAGGATTTTCTGCTCAACAAAAAGCGCGCGATGGAGTTTCGCGAGTGCGTGATCAAGGGAGGAAAGAAACTTTCCATCTTTGCCTTCTCCAGCATCAAGGCAATCAGCCAGTACACGGTGGACGAAATCCTGGAAATGGGTATCGACGGTTTCTGGATCGGCTACGAAGGCACGCGGTCGAATTACGCCAAACAGCAAGGCCGGCCCATCGCAGAAATCCTCACCGAGTTTCGCGAACACGGCATCACCGTGTTGACATCCATGATCGTCGGTTTTGATTACCAGACCCCGGAAGTGGTGGCGCAGGAATTGGACGGCCTGATGAAGGTGAAACCGGCACTGGCGCAGTTCTTGATCTACGGCCCCGTGCCCGGCACGCCGTTTCACGAGCGGGTCATCAAGGAGAATCTATTGCACGACATTTACACGACCGACAAGGACTTGTTCTACCGGCGCGCGGATGGATTCCGCACAATGATGAAGCACCCGACGCTCTCACCGGAACAGATCGAGGAAATCCAGCGTTGGTGTTTCGACCAGGATTTTCAGCGACTCGGCCCCAGCATCTACCGCGTTTTGGAAGCACGACTTCTGGGTTATCAAAAGCTCAAGAATTCGCCAAATTCCATCCTGCGCCAGAAGGCTGAATACTACGCCACGGAATTGCGGGTTGCGTATCCCGTATTTCTTGCCGGACGTCTGCTTGGCCCCAACGTCGCCGTGCGCCTCTGGATTGGAGACCTGGAGCGTCGCATCCACGCAGAACTGGGCCAGCCCGCGTTCGGCGAGCGATTCAAGTCCATCATGGCCGTCGGTGCCGCGCTGTGGACCGCCGTGACATTGAAGATGAACTGGTTTCAACACCCCAAGTTAATTCGCACCACCTATCGCCTGCCGGAAAAGCGCTGGAGTGCATTCGAGGCGTGGGAGGAGCTCCATCGCAAGGTAGCCTCGCCGGATTTTTCCATCCAGGTCGAGTTGCAACACGCGAAGCAACAAGTGTGGATGCGGCTGGAGGGTGCGCTGTCCGCAAATGATGCCGAAGGGCTGGCGCGCCGGATCAGCGAATCACTTGCCAGGAGCAGGAATCGCCTCGTGCTCGACCTGAACAAACTTCAATGGGACAAGGCGACCGACCTGCAACCATTGCGCGAGAAGCTCGCAAACTATCGTTCGCGCATCCGCGTGGTGCTTCCCAAGTTGTCGTCGGCTCATCCCGAGATCATTCTTCTGGCCGGCATGTTCCAACATTACCGGAGTTGACCGATCCGACCGGACCCATTCAAAGATTGCTACGGGTATGTGACCCGGAAGAATTGCTGCGCGTTTGTGGCCGGCGCATTCGTGAAAAAGATTGTCGTGTCCGGCGACAAAACCGTACCGAGCACGGACCAGTTGGTCTCCGAGAGATTCGTGCTGGCGAGCACGGTGTAGGTCAGGTTGCTCAAGCCTGCCCACTGCAGCACTCCCGCGACTGGCATCACGAGGCTGGGTTGAGGCACAATCAATGTGAGCGTTGCGTTCGAGCTGATGGCAAATCCCGCCGCATTGCTCACGACTACCGAATAATTGCCGATGCTTATCGGCTGGACGTTGCTGCGCGCGTAGCTTGCAGTCGTGGCTCCGGCGATGTCGCTCGCGTTGAACCGCCATTGAAACGAAAGTGGCAGGGTACCGTCTGCCGCGACGCTGAAGCTCACGTCGTCACCCTGGTTCGCAGCCACATTCGCAGGCTGGTTGGTAATGACAGGAGCGGTGCCGCTCACAATCGGCGAGCCGAGAATCGTCACCATGTCGTAGCGCATCGTGCCCCCGGTCGCGTATGTGGTGCCAGCCGCGACGAAATTCTCGTTGGCGGTGCCAATGGCAGTGCTCTCAAATTCAGAGACAAAACGTATTGCAAAATTTGCGTTGTCGTTGGCGGACGAAAACGCCGCCAGACTGTTGGTCTTGCGAGTAAAGGTCGTACCGTTGGTGAAGGCGGTGGGAACATCTGTGAAGTTGACGCCATCCACTGAGTACTGAAGCCGACCATATTTGCTTCCCGTATTGCTGGAATGTGAGCCCCAATAAACAACAATGGCCTGTCGCCCGACCGTGCTGACATTGAAACGTACTCCGGCAGTCTTGTTGCCAGCGGAAGCCGCAGGATAGGTAGTCGTGTTCCATCCAGAATTGTCAGTGCTTCCCGCCGGATCCAACACGGTGTCACCCGTGGCGAATTCACCCGAGCCGGCCGGAGCAGTACCGCTAACATACGATGCAAACCCGACTCCAACTGACGGCACAAGCGTGCCACTGGTGTTGACTCCATCCGGCGGCACACTGTTGAAGTTCCACTGCGCGATCACCGAGGAAGACCCGCTCAACACCGACAACACCGCCACTGCGCTCGTCACGCTGCCTTCGGAGTTTGTGATCACCACGGAATAATTTCCCGCATCCGTCGGCTGCGCGTTGGAGCGGGTGAAACTTGTCAGCGTCGCACCTGGAACGTTTGTCCCGGCAAACCGCCATTGGTAACCCAGCGTCGGTGAACCCGCCGCCGCCACGTTGAACGTCGCGTTTGCGCCTGCATTCACAGAAACACTTTGAGGCTGGGAGAGAATAGCGGGACGCCCGTCCACTGTGAGGACGGCGACGGAACTGGTCACGCTGCCTGCGATGTTCGTAATAACCACATAATAATTTCCAGCGTCGCCCGGTTGGAGATTCGTTCGCGTGTAGCTCGCGGCTGTTGCACCAGGAATGTTCGTCGTGCTGAACCACCATTGATAAGCGAGCGGCGCGGTGCCTGAAGCGGTGACGGTGAAGGTTGCATTCGCACCGTAAGTGTTCGTCTGGTTTTGCGGCTGTGAAGTGATGGAGGGCGGATTGGTGGTGTCGCTGCCCGCAGCAATGAGAAAGTCTTTTACCACCGCCATGTGCTGCATGTTTACAGCACCAGAATCACCTGGCTGAACCGGTGAGACGTCGGTCAACGGGGTATAAACGCGCGAGTCGAACACAAGTCCTTTGGGAAATGAACGCGAAGGAAGCACAACCGGGGTCAGGAAATTGGTGAGTGAAAAGCTCGGCAGCACAAAGTCGTAGGGTTTTTGACGACTCGCGTTTGTGCCTTCCTTCTCGGTCGGCGCGTCATCACTCGGGACAGGATCGTCGCTGAGGAATGTCTTGAATGTTGTAATGGCTGCTTCGCCCCGGCTGTCGGTATTGCAATCACCGCCCACAATAATCCAGGCACCAGGCGGAAAGTTCGACTGGATGAACGCCTTTAGGTTCGTAGCCTCCGTGTTGCGAACTCCGGAGCCGCTGGTCAGCAGATGTACGCTGACCACGTAGAGATCGTTTGAGCCAGGAATGTCAATCTGCGCCCAGGCAAAACCGCGATCGTTCACCTGCGTATCGTCCCACGAACCCGCAGCAAGAATCGGCCAGCGGCTGATGATGCCGTTGGGGATGTTGCCGGTTGGCTCAACAAAAAAGTCAAAGCTTGTTCCAAACGCAGTGTCCACCAGCGTCCGCAGGTCATTCGGAGCCGAACTGCCGGCGTATTGAAATTCCTGGACGGCGACGATGTCCGGCTTAAGGCCTTGAAAGATTCGGATTCCCTCGGCCTGATAACTCTGCAGGTTACCGGAAGTGATGTTGGCCGCCATGACGCGCATGGTAAAATTGCTTTGGGCCTGAAGGGCTGCGGTGAAAAACGGAGTGAAAGTTGTGAGAAAAACCACCGCAAGGCGGGTTACAAATGAAATGATACGCATGTGACTCTAGTTCTCTAATTATGCACACAGCGGGCCAAAGGCAAGAATCCATTTGATGCGGGAAACAACTGGCCACGAGGGTGGACGGCATGTTTCTCGAACTCTTCCAACAGGATTCGCGCGGATCAAGCCCCCCCGCGCCCCGGAACCATCACCAAATTCCCGTGCAGTTTGACCGTGTTTGTCTCATCCTCCGGTAAGAACAATGCAACGCAAACCTTGGTATCGCATACTCTACATTCAAGTCCTGATCGCGGTCGCCTTGGGAATACTCATCGGCGTCGTTTCGCCCGACTGCGGCAAGGCCATGAAGCCCCTCGGGGACGGCTTCATCAAACTTATCAAGCTCCTGATCGCACCCATCGTGTTCTGCACCGTCGTTCACGGTATCGCCTCGATGGGCGACCTGAAAAAGCTTGGCCGCATCGGTTTCAAGACGCTGTTCTATTTTGAAATCGTCTCCACACTCGCGCTTGTCATTGGTCTGATCGTCGTCAACGTGCTCAAACCCGGCGCTGGCTTCAATATTGACCCAGCCACGCTCGATCCCGGCGTCACCAAAACCTATGTCGAGCAATCCCACGCGCTCGGCGCCGTGGATTTCCTGCTCAACATCATTCCTAAAACATTTCTCGAACCCTTTGTCTCGGGCGACCTCCTTCAAGTCCTTTTCATCTCCATCCTCGTCGCCCTGGCGATTTCGGCGTTGGGCGAACGCGGCAGGCCGTTTCTCCAAGTCATCGAGCAAGGGTCGCACCTTTTCTTTGGCGTGATGAACCTCGTTGTGCGCGCCGCGCCGGTGGGCGCGTTCGGCGCGATGGCGTTCACCATCGGCAGCTACGGACTCGGCGCATTGAACAAACTGCTCATGCTCATGGCGGGGTTTTATCTCACGGCGGGATTGTTCGTCGTCGTCGTGCTTGGGACGATTGCGTGGAGGTGCGGGTTCTCGATTTTCCGATTCTTGAATTACATCAAGGACGAACTGATGCTCGTACTCGGAACCAGTTCCAGCGAGACCGCCCTGCCCGGGATGATCCAGAAGATGCAACGGCTTGGCTGCGCGAAATCCACCGTAGGGCTCGTCATCCCGACCGGTTACAGCTTCAATCTGGACGGCACAAACATTTACATGGCCATGGCCGCCGTGTTTCTCGCGCAGGCCACGAACACACCGCTCGATCTCAAGCACCAGATCGGATTGCTGCTCGTGGCGATGCTCACCTCCAAAGGCGCAAGCGGCGTCACGGGTGCCGGCTTTGTCACACTGGCCGCCACGCTGGCCGCCGTGCCGGGCGTTCCCATCGAATCGCTGGCATTGTTGGTGGGGATTGACAGGTTCATGAGCGAATGTCGCGCACTGACCAACCTCATTGGCAACGGCGTCGCAACCATCGCCATCAGCCGCTGGGAGAATGAAGTCACGCCAGAAACGTTGCAAAACAATCTGCGCGGCACCTGGAAACAGGAGGAATCAACCTTGGAAAAACTCGCAGGGTGATTGCTGTGGATAGGTATAACGCCGGAGAGAACTGGTGAAGTTCCCCTGACAAGGTGGATAATCTAAATCCAAATCTTTTCCTGCGTATGCAGACGCTGCGGCGACTGACTGCCCGCGCTCAAGCGTAAGTTTCCTGCTTGCACTGGGGGTGCGCACTTCAGAATCTTTTTCCATGACGCACCAGCCTGTGGTGCGGAACAACCAACGGAACGACATGACCAAAATAAAAGTCGCGCAATTCGGACTCGGACCCATCGGCATTGAAACTTTGAAACTCGCCGCCACCAAACCGTGGGTGGAAATCGTCGGCGGCATTGACATTGATCCGGCCAAGGTCGGCAAAATGCTCTCCGAAATCACCGGCGACAATTCCATCCGCAATGCTCACGTTCATCGCTCGCTCGAAGAACTCATCGCCCGTGCCAAACCTGACCTTGTCTTTCATACCTCGGTCTCCCGCCTTAAGGAAGCTTACGTGCAGATCGAGCCGATTGTCCGCGCCGGAATCAGTGTTGTTTCGTCCTGCGAGGAACTTCTCTTTCCGCAATTACGCGAACCCGAACTGGCCGTGAAACTGGACAAGGCTTGCAAGGACGGCGGCGCGAGGGCATTGGGCACGGGCGTGAATCCCGGCTTCGTGATGGACGTGCTGCCCGTCTGCCTCACCGGCGTTTGCCGCAACGTGAAAGCCATCCATATTCAACGCGTCGTCAACGCTTCGACGCGGCGCGGGCCGTTGCAGAAAAAAATTGGCAGCGGACTGCCGCCTGCGGAATTCGAGCGTTTGTTCGCCGAGGGCAAGGCAGGTCATGCAGGGTTGAAAGATTCCGCCGCGCTCATTGCTCACTCCCTGAGCTGGAAACTCAACGAACTGCATGAGACCTGCAAAGCCGTCGTCGCAAGTCACGACATCCGTACTCGTCACGTCGAAGTCAAACGCGGCCAGACCTGCGGCCTGCACCAGGTCGTCGTCGGCAAGGTGAACGATGAAGTCCGGCTGACGCTCGACCTCAAGATGTATCTCGACGCCCAAAATCCATACGATGCCTGCCAGATTGACGGCGAACCGTCCCTCAACATGATGCTCAACGGCGGCGTGGCAGGGGACGCCGCCACCGTCGCCGCCCTCGTCAACGCCGCGCCGCGCGTCCTTAAAGCACAGCCGGGTTTGCTCTTGATGACAGACATCGCCGTGCCGAGTTACATGTGATGGGTGATCACTGGAAGTGGAGACCCGCGACAAGACAACCAAAAAATCTTCCAAAATCTTGTTGCAGGTGTGCGGGGGTTTGTTAATCTCTGCGCCCCGTTTGCCCGGCTTGGTGGTCGTGGCTTCGGGGTACATTTTAACGCAAATGCCGACAATCAATCAATTGGTTCGCAAGGGCCGTAACAAGATCAAGTACAAGTCCAAGTCTCCGGCTCTGGAAAACTCGCCGTTCCGTCGCGGCGTTTGCATCCAGGTCATGACTCGTACACCCAAGAAGCCGAACTCCGCGATGCGCAAAGTTGCGAAGGTTCGCCTCACGAACGGTTTCGAGATCATCGCCTACATCCCTGACGAGGGCCACAACCTGCAGGAGCACTCAATCGTGCTCGTGCGCGGCGGCCGCGTAAAGGATCTGCCCGGCGTGCGCTATCACATTGTTCGCGGCACACTCGATGCCGCCGGTGTTGAAAAACGCCGGGTCAGCCGCTCCAAGTACGGCGTCAAGAAGCCGAAGGTAAAAGCTGCTGCCGCTGCCGCGAAGTAAACCGCCAACGATTTTAAGAAAAACATGTCACGTCGTCGTCAAGCCACCAAACGTCCCGTCACCCGCGACGGAAAATTTCAGAGCGTGCTCGTCTCGCGCCTCGTCAACACCATCATGAAGGGCGGCAACAAGAGCACCGCGCAGCGTATCGTCTATGGTGCGTTCGACCAGCTCGTCGAGAAAATCCCGGCGTCGAACCCTGTGGAACTCCTCCAGCGCGCGGTTGACAATGCCAAGCCCCGCATCGAGACCAAGGCCCGCCGCGTCGGCGGTGCCACCTACCAGGTGCCGATGGAAGTCACCTCAGACCGCCAGGCGTCACTCGCGCTGCGGTGGCTCGTTGACTTTGCCGACTCCCGCAAAGGCATGCCCATGAAGTCGGCACTCGCTGCTGAAATCATGGAAGCCTACCAGGGCCAGGGCAACGCCATCCGCAAACGTGATGAAGTTCACAAGATGGCGCAGGCCAACAAGGCATTTGCGCACTTCCGTTGGTAGTTCAAAAACTTTAATACGCCCCGGAAGCAAACATTGCTCGGGGCGTTTTTTTTATCACTGAAACAACTATGACCGCTCCTGCAACAACCTCACCGAACTCGCCCAACCGCGAGTACACGCTCGAACGCACCCGCAACATTGGCATTGCCGCACACATTGACGCAGGCAAAACCACGACCACCGAGCGTATTTTGTTTTACACCGGTCTCATTCACAAAATCGGTGATGTGGATGACGGCAACACCGTGACGGACTGGATGGAGCAGGAAAAGGAACGCGGCATCACGATCACCTCCGCCGCTGTGACGTGCTTTTGGACGCAGAAAACCGCCAAGCCGGGCGAGAACGAAATTTACAAGGCGTTCAACAACGTCGCACATCGTATCAACATCATTGACACGCCCGGCCACGTGGATTTCACCGCAGAAGTCGAACGTTCCATGCGTGTGCTCGATGGCGCGGTCGCCGTGTTCTGCGGCGTGGCCGGCGTCCAGCCGCAATCGGAAACTGTCTGGCGTCAGGCGACGAAATACAATGTTCCTCGCATTGCATTCGTCAACAAGATGGACCGCATCGGCGCGAATTTTGAAAACGCACTCAACGATATGCGCACGAAACTGCGCGCGTATGCGTTCCCGATTTTTCTGCCCATTGGCGCGGAAGACAAGTTTGCCGGCGTGATTGATGTCGTAAATCAGAAGGCGGTCATTTGGGGCGAGGGCGACCTCACCACCGAAGGTTTGGTCTATGAAGTCAAAGACATTCCCGCCGAACACAAAGCGCGGGCCGAAGCCGCGCTCGCGGAATTGATTGACGCCGTATCCAACAAGGATGACGAAATCGCCAACCTGGTGCTGGAAGAAAAGCCGATCACTCCGCCGGTGCTCAAGGCAGCCATCCGCCGCCTGACCTGCAAGATTGAACTCGTTCCTGTCTTGTGCGGTTCCGCTTTCAAGAAAAAGGCCGTGCAGATTTTGGTGGACGCGGTCATTGATTATCTTCCCAGCCCGCTGGATATTCCCGGCGCGACCGGTCACGAACTCGGTACAGAAGTCGTCGTCAACGTTCCGACGACCGATCACGAGAAGTTCTGTTCGCTGGCGTTCAAGCTCTGGACTGATCCCTACGCGGGCAAGCTGGTTTTCTTCCGCGTCTATTCCGGTCACCTCAAGAAGGGCGACAACATTTACAATCCGCGCACGCGCAAACGCGAACGCGTCAGCCGCCTCATGGTTATTCAAGGCAGCGAGCGCAAGGACATCAACGAAGTTCACGCGGGCGACATCGCCGCGCTGGTCGGGCTGCGCAACATCACCACCGGGGACACGCTGTGCAATGAAGATTACGACGTGACGCTCGAACCGCCGACGTTCCCCGAGCCGGTCATCTCGATGGCCGTCGAACCGAAGACCAAGCAGGATCGCGACAAATTGTCCGAAGGCTTGCAACGACTCGCCGAAGAAGATCCAACGTTCCGCTGTTTCACGAACGAGGAAACCAGTCAGCTCATCATCGCGGGCATGGGTGAGTTGCATCTGGAAATCATCATTGACCGCCTCAAACGCGAATTCAAAGTTGAGGCCAACACGGGCGCTCCGCAGATCGCGTATCGCGAGACGATCACCAAGAACGCCGAAGGCGAAGGCAAATTCATCCGTCAGTCCGGCGGTAAGGGTCAATATGGCCACGCTTGCATCACGGTTGCGCCGAATGAAAAAGGCAAGGGCGTGGAAGTCGTGGATGAAATCGTCGGCGGCTCCATTCCCAAGGAATACATTCCGGCGGTCATCGCGGGCATTGAGGAAGCCATCAAAGGCGGCGTGTATGCGGGCTATCAGGTCATTGACATCAAAGTCGAAGTCGTGGACGGATCGTTCCATGAAGTTGACTCGAACGAACTCGCGTTCCGCATGGCGGGTATTTTCGCCTTGAAAGACGCGTTCAAGAAAGCCGGCCCGATCCTGCTCGAACCGCTGATGAAAGTGGAGTGCACGACGCCGGACGAATACCAGGGCGATCTGCTCGGCGACATCAACCGTCGTCGTGGCACGATTGTCAGCATCGAAGCGAAGAATGGGCAGACTATTCTCAACGCGCAGGTGCCGCTGGCCGAAATGTTCGGCTACGCGACAGCGATCCGTTCGCTCTCAAAAGGCCGCGCCTCGTATTCGATGGAGCCGTTGAGCTTCGCGCAGGTGCCCAACAGCGTCGCGGAAAAACTCCTCGACTCGGCCAAGAACAAGCCCGCCGCACGCACCTAGTAAAGGATTCAATTAGCATGGCAACCACCATGCTAATACGGTCACGATCGGCTTAGAATGAGTAAACGCAGTCGAAACCGATTGTGAACGAATTCTTGCGCGGGTGGGCAGCGGTACCAAACACAGGCTCTCCGCCCGCGCAATCATGATCCCACCGGAATTCAACACGGGTGAGAACATTTTTCCACAGCTGGTAGCTGATCGTCTCAGTCACGCCCACAAATTTTTCGTCGTGACCGCCGAACATCGGTTTATCTGAGCCGAACGCGGAGCGGGCCGCGAAGATGGTGTTCCCAGCTGTGGCACGCGCATACTCGGCGCGGGTGTTAAACTCCCACTTCTTCGCGGCGTAATTTACATAAAGCGCGGTGGCATCGGCATAAGTCGTGTTCGGCCCCTCCGGGAGAAAAAAGTTCGCAGGCCAGCCCGCTGAAAAGTTCGCCTGATAATCGTACGCCAATCCAAGAGCCAGGCCATCCACCGGCAACGGCACATGCGCGCTGGCGTGAAAATTGTGGATGCGCGGTCCAGTGTCAGTCGGCGCACCGCTGTCCGTGTGACCGCCGGTATAGCCAAGCTTCAAGGTGATGTCCTTGTGTCCGAACCACGCGCCGTTGAATTCGAGCGCGGCGAGATAGGTAAGCGAGCCACGATTCTGCG
The DNA here is from genome assembly GCA_013140495.1 of Verrucomicrobiota bacterium. GTDB lineage: Bacteria > Verrucomicrobiota > Verrucomicrobiia > Limisphaerales > JADLHS01 > JADLHS01. Next base: position 5,706 of record JABFSR010000259.1, on the reverse strand, counting down.
TGTGCGCATCCACATAGGTCGAATAGTTGTTTGCCACCCCGGCTATTGCGCTCATCCACTCGGCAAACTCGTATTTCATCGTCAGCCCCGTGTGCTGTTTGGGTTCGATGAAGTAACCGTACGAGTGGCTGAAATTTGCGTTCTCCCGGCTGTGATAGGATTCGTAGCCGAGCGGCGTCAGGAAATAGCCGAGCCTGAATTCCAACCCGTTTCCCGGCGGCGTGCGCAGTGTCACAAATGCCTCACTCAAGCCAAGATCGTTGCCACCACCACCCGCAAGTGAAAATAAATTGCGCAACGACGCGTCCGGACCAAAAAACAGTTGCGCACGATAACCTGCCGACCACGACTCCTCGTCAAGAGGCTTTTCCAAAGTCAGCACGAACGCCTCAAGATTGAAGCCATCCATCTTCGCAGGCACGTCGTACAGGCGGCCAGGCATCCGCAATGTATTTGGAAACGGTGCGGTGCCGGCTGAGTCCGGTGGCGTTGACAAGGCCCATATCGTGGAAGCTTCAACGTATCCGCTCAGAGTCGTGCCACTAACAAGGGACGCTTCGTCCAACCGGGTTTCGCGTTCCTCGGCGTGAAGCGGTGGCAGTGTGATGAACCCAAGCGCCGCCAGCGCCAGCGTCCATCGCGGCCAGCAAGCTTTCGTCTCCACGCGAAAACTGGTTTGTTTCATTTTGCTGAATCCATTTCTTCTCAAGGACCTGCCTGCCAGATCGCCTTGCCCGTGATCGAAGCACCCTTCTTCGTCAACCCCGTCAGAACCACGTCCTCGCCCTCACTCGGCATGAGCGCCAGAAGGAATTTGCCGACCGCCTTGTTTGGGCGTGCGGTCATGTTCGGGCTGCCAAACGGACTGAACGGCGTGAGGTAGCCGTTATACTCGCCAGCCAGATCGAACAACCGGTCACTCGCGTTGTTCGCAATCATCGTGTCCTGTCCACGATCACCCCACGCGATGTCTGCGTCGGCAAACAGCGCGGCGTCGTACGATGTATTCGTACCGCCGTTCGTGTCCATGTTGTCGTCCGCGTTCATCACGTCATTGCCCGCGCCGCCGTACATGTGGTCAGAATTCGTTCCACCCACCAGCCAGTCGTCACCGGACTCGCCGAACAGGGCATCCTGACCGTCGCTGACTTTTCCACCTTCTCCATCAGTCGCCTCGAAGTTCAAAGGATGACCTTCAATCTTCGCCAGCGGATTGTAAGGGTTGTAAACCAGCACACCGGGCGTAAACAACCGATACAGCGCAAGCGACGGCGTGTCGTAAATCTCCTGTAATGCCTCTGCGCCGGAGATGCCGTCGTTGTTCGCGCCGCCGTGAAGGAAATCATTTCCCAGACCGCCGTAGATAATGTCGCGCCCGCCTTGATCGGGAAGCATAAGCTTCACGGTCATGTTCATCCGGCCCGTCGGATTCGAGACAACTGAAGGTGCGCCTTTGAGTTTTAGAACGACCTGCTTGGCAGCTTTGATTCCGTAGAGCGGCTCGGCGATTCCGTTCCGGCTCGGCATGATCCAACCGTCATCGCCCAAGGCCGCATCGTCACCTGCGCCGCTCGAAATCCAATCCTCGCCTGCCCCGCCGATGATATTATCGTCCTGACCGTCGCCGTAAATAACGTCGTTACCTGTCTCACCATAAATCAAATCATTCCCCGCCTCGCCACGGATCACGTCGCCCGTGCCGTTGTCCGTCGCGCTACCGTTGCCCGGAGTGTAATCAAGTTTCACCACTGCGCGTGCGATGATGCGCACCGTGGCGCCCGGCGTGTTGTCGTAATTGAAATTCAGGAATCTCCCGGCGTTCACGCCCTTCGTGCCAACAAGACGCACAATTCGTCCGTTGTCGCCAAGAATCACATCAGCATCCCGCGCAAAACCGTTTACGCTCGTGTCACCGGCACTGTTGCGCACGATGTCCGTGCCGTCACCACCAAAAATGTTGTCCGCACCATCTGCGCGCTGCGCCGCAGTGGTCAGCCCGAACCAATCCGAACTGCCGCCAATCAAATCGTCCTGACCGAGATCCCCGTAAATGGTGTCTGTGCCGGTGTTGCCCTCGATGTAATCGTCTCCATCGGTCGTGTTGTCGAGCGAACGCTTGAGGCTCACGAGTCCGGTCAACGCCTGATCCACAAATCCATCTCCGCGCAACGTGTCGTTGCCAAGTTGTCCGAACAGCATGTCGTCCCCTGCCCCGCCCGTCATCAAATCATCCCCTGCGGCTACGTCTTCGTTGATGAGCGTAATGTTACGCGCTGCGGCTCCAGTAGGCATCGCCAGCGCCACTCCGCTCAACGCCGTGTTGCCGAGCGTATCAAAGATTGTCGTGCCCACGAGAGTTTGAGCGCGCACTGTGACCGCATCACCGCGTCGCACAATGATCCCGTTGTCACCGAGCATCACATCATTGCCTGCACCGCCGTCCATGCGATCGCTTCCGTCCACGCCGCCCGCGACGTTGTGTCCACCCCAGATATCGTCGTCGCCTCCATCACCGTACAGAAGATCATCGCCTTGCTGCCCAAGAATAAAGTCATCACCCGCGCCGCCATGAATCGTATCGTTACCTGCACCATCAATTGATTGCGTGAAGATCGAAGTGAAATCGCTCACAACGGGCAACGAGTATTCCACCTGGCCGTGATCACCAAAGATCAAGTCGCTTCCGTTGCCGCCATTGATTGTGTCATCGCCCGTGCCGCCGATAATCACGTCATTGTCGTCATCGCCGTTTAGCATGTCATTGCCTCCGATGGTTGGCGCGATTGTCTGCAAGAGATTGATCGCCGCCGGCGCAAACAGATTTGGGTCCGTAGCAGACGGTGGCGACACAGCCCCTGCGACGGGATACGCAAACAACACCTGCCCGCTGTCACCGAAAACAATATCGTTGCCAGCGCTGCCAAAAATCGTGTCAGTCCCTGCACCACCGAAGATAACATCCTCAGCGCCGCCGCCGGTAAGGTTGTCGTTGCCGCCAGCAGCCGGACTCACTGTGTAAATTGAATTGGGTGCCCGGATCACGCCGTCTGTTTTATCGCCCGGCCCGCCATTGCCCAGGAACGTCACAACCTGTCCGCCGCTCACGTATTCAATACGTCCCTGATCGCCAAAGATGACGTCGCGACCGGCTCCGCCCGTCAGCGTGTCACTACCCAACCCTCCGAAAATCACGAGTGAATGACTCGATCCGCTGCCGTTCGCAATATCATCGCCGTCCTGCGTGTTCAAAACGAAGAAGCCATCGGTTGCAGCATTGAGTGCAACCGTGATGTTGTCATTCCCCGCGCCGGTGTTGAGCGTGGTGATCGTTCGCAAGCCAGGCCGCTCATGAGTGCCGGTGACACTGATGATGTCGTTGCCACTCCCCGTCCAGATCGTGATGCCATCGGCAAAGTTTCCTGCCGGATTGTCGGCCACGTAAGTGATGTCCGCCGGAGCGAGACCACGAATGAGCGAACTGGTGATGAGACCTGCTCCGTCACCAACCGTGGCGTTCTCGTCGCTGACAAACAACATGTGGCGACCCGCACCTGCGTTGAGGTTCAATGTGCCATTGATGTTATCGAGATTGCCGGAAAGGAAATCAGGGCGCACATCGCCGACCGCGACATTCGCCAGCGACGAGACGTAAATCTGTTCGTTGCCGTCGTGAAGCGAGATGTTCGTGACCGCGCTCGTGCCGCGAATGTTGAAGACGTCATCGCCCGAGCCGGTGTCAATGTTCAGGAACTCCAGCGTGTCATAGGTAATGCCCACAGCCATGCCGAGACCCGTAAGTTGTGTGGCGGTGAGATAACCGGTATTGCCAAAGGTATCACTGCGGTCGTCCACATTCGTCGTGTCCGTGCCCGCCTCGCCGGAGATGAACAACGCGCCGGAGATTCCATTGACGTTGCCGTTGATGGCGGGCGCGAGTGAACCAACATTTATCGTGTCATCCCCGTCACCGCCCAAGACGTGCGTCTCGCCCTGCAACGTGCGAAGATTGATCACGTCGTTGCCGTTGTTGCCGTAGATGTAAACCAGTTCATCGTTTTCAGTCTCCGTCACAGTCAAGTCGTCGTTGCCGGTTGCAAGGCGGATTTCCAACTGCTCGAATCTGAGCAGTTGCAGGCCGTAATAGAATCCAGTGTCGAACGCCGTGCCACTCACCACACCCGCACCCTCAAAGCTCTGGAACGTATCCGTCACACCCGCGCCGCCACTGCTCGCCTGCGCGAACAACGGATTGCCGAGTTCATCCTCGCCAACCTGTTCCATGCGCGTGACGGTGCGGTGCGTGAGCAGGCTCGCGGCGGACGAACCGTTCTCGTTGTGAATGATGAGTTGGTCGCGCGTGCCCGGCGTTTGCGCTCCGGCATCAATCGTCAACCGGTTCAAAATCTTCCGCGCGTCGAGCGAAGCTGCGACGGTGACGGTGACACTCGGGAACGTCAACGTGGGCGGCGTTCCACCAACTTGAATCGTGTCCGTGCCCGTGCCACCAAATATCTTCGTGTCAAAGTTGCCGGTCGCCAAAACATAGATTTCGTCCGGACCTCCGCTGCCATCAATGGAAACGACTTCAATCGCCGCCAGCGCTGTCGAGCGACCAGCGCCCGCGAGCAACGTGTCCGTGAGCAGCAAAATATCTCCCGCCCCCGTGCCAACGATCGCAAGCCGATCCGTGCCCGCGCCGCCGGTGAAGACCATTGCGCCGTTGTCGAGGTAATCATAACGGTTGCCACCAGTTCCCAGTGGCTGCGTATTTCCGGACGAACCCGGCGTGCCACGCAGGATGATAACCGTGGCGAGGTTGATGATGTCATTGCCCGCGCCAGCATCCACGAACAGCGGCTTGGCGTTGTGAACGATGTCGAACGTGTCGTTGTTCGCGCCGCCAAACAGCACCAACGCATCCGAGTTTCCTGGCGTGATGCCGGACGGATTACCAACAGGCAGACCGCCCGGATATTCGGCGTTCGTGTTGCCCGCGTCGGGAACGAGCGGCACGTTGCCAACCGTGACCAGGTCATCGCCTGCGCCCAGATCAATCACCGTCGGCGCGGCGGTGTCATCCACAGTCACGTTGTCGTTCGCGGCGAATGTGTTCACAACAACAGCATCAACACCTGTGAACGTGATCGTCTCGGTACCCAGCAATGTGAGGCCATTCAGTACCGTGATTGTTCCCGTGCGTGAACCAATCGCACCGGTGGCGTTGAACGTCAGCACGTCTTCCTGATCGTTGCTGTTGACGATCAATTCATCCACGCCTGTCGCGCCGTTGTCCGCGATGATAAAGCTGCTGCCGTTGTTTCCGTTCGTGTTGATGATGTAATACTCGTAGCTGCTCGCGCCCGGGGCCGTGCCGTTGTTCAAGGTCACTGTGCCAAGCCACGGAGTCACATCCAGCAACGCGCCGGCCAGGGTAATGAAACCATCGCGGTCACCGACCACCATCACGTTTACACCGTTGCCGCCAGTGAGAGTTGCGGTTGAGAAAATACCACCGGTGTCTTCGACCGTCGCGCCCGTCAGCCAGTTGTCTCCCGCATCGCGCAACCGATTGAACGCAGGCGCGGGCGCAGCGGAGTTGACGTGGTTGCTCACCGGCCAGAACGGATCGGTGAGCATCGGCGAGAGACTGCCAACGACGAAGCGGTTGCCGAACAGGCCCACGTCCACGTTAAACGTCTCGACAAG
>JABFSR010000231.1 GCA_013140495.1 Verrucomicrobiota bacterium | reverse complement strand
CTATTACACGAGCCCCCATCCCCGACCCCTTCCCGGCTGAATCAATCCTTTTCAACACCGCTGATGCAATACTTTGCCATTTCTTCGGGCGGGGGAACCTTGAGAGGTCGCACGATACGAAATCCAACCTTGGCGCAATCGGACAGCCACCAAACGGTCTTGGGCAGGTTTGGGTAAGTCAACTTCCACTCCGGGCCTGATTTGAATCTGGAGGAACAGCGTACCCCGTCGGGTCCATCGTCGTATGCGCCGCCGCGAACTGCGTGCGGATATGGCTTGGTGGCTCTATTCCATGGATCGATTGAAACCGACTTGGTGGCGCAGGTCTGATAATAAGTTTCGTCATACTGATCCAGCACCCATTCGGCCACATTGCCAAGCATGTCATGCAGTCCCCAACGATTGGGAAGCTTTTTGCCCACCTTCTCGTATTTGAAATCCGAATTATTTGTGTAACATACATAATCTTCAAGGTCTGCGGGGTTGTCTCCGAAGAAATAAGCGTTCGTCGATCCCGCACGGCAGGCGTATTCCCACTCAGCTTCGGTCGGCAGCCGGTAGAAGTGCCCGGTCTTGGCGCTCAGCCAGTGGCAATACTTGTTTGCAGCGTGTTGAGTCATGGCAATTGCCGGCATCCCGCGACCTTGGCCCATGTCAGAGGACATATCCCCGTAAGGCTGTGAAGGGCGTGTAACGGCATCGGTTTCCTTGTTGATATCTTCAGGGGTGGGCGTCGTTTCACGCAAAGTCTTCTCGGTATCACGGTATGTGAAAACCAGAAATTGTTGCCATGTGATTTCAAACCTGCTCATCCAGAATGGCGAAATCTTCACCCGATGCTGAGGGCCTTCACTCGCTTGTCGAAACTTTTCCGTGTCAGGGCTGCCCATCACAAACTCGCCGCCAAGAATCGGTGACATCGCGTATTCAAGCCCGGTGCCCGGAATATTATTCGTGTACGCCTTCATGTCGGATTCGGTTTTCTCGGTTAGATTGGCCAGGATACGTTTATGAATGAGCGGCACAGTCGAATCGTCCCGATCATCCAACAGAGGCAGATTTCCTTTGCTGTTGCTGACCAGTTCGTATTTGCCGTTTTTCAACTGGTAGGTCTGATAAATGGCTGTCTTGGGAGCGGGTTTTGCCTTCGGATCCGTAATGGATTTGTGCAGCGAAAACAAAACTATCGAATCTGGCAATGCAATCGCAGCGTGTAGAAATGCGTCGTTATATCCCGAGATCACTTGAACTTTTACCGGGGCATTAACGCCATCGAAGTCCATCAGTTCAGCCGGCTCAGTCTCTCCAAACACGCCGAGCAATCTGCTGCTCTTTTCACCATCCACAGTCACAAGTTGCGAGACAGGCCTGGTCAGATCGAATGTCTTCAGAGCACCCGCAACAAATTCCCCGGCGACCTCGGAAACAGAACAAACCGCAATGGCCGGATCCCCGATCTTGTAGAAAACAAAATCCCGAACAGTATCTCCGCGGAAAAAACCCGTGATGTAATCACTTCCCTTGGGAACATTGGGAATATTCAATACGGATTCAAACTTTCCGCCATCTAACTTGCCAATCAAAAGACTATCTCCCTTTGTTTCGCCCCCGAGGTTCATGAAAACTGCGAATTCTTTGCCGCCGCGTTTGAGAGCGAGCCGGTTTCCATGGGCACTTTCCGCAGACGCAGGCGTATTGCTCAACTGCGTAAAGGCCTTCCCGCCATTTCGATAAAGCGTGACTCGAAACTCAGGATTGTTGTTGAAGTGGCTGGGGACGAACAGGTCATCCAAAGGGTTGTTGCCCGCACCACCAATATCTATCGCGATCGCCACGTTTGGCCCAACCGCACTTCCAGAGGCTTGATTGGGCAACACCATTGGATCGGCAAGATTGGTTACACCACGCGTATCAACAACTGCAACAAGGTTGTCTCTGTCGCAGACAACAGCCAATGAATCAATCTTGGCATCTGTCAATTTGCCGACCGTCACAGCGCTCAAGGCTGTAGCCCCGGACGAACGCCATTCAGTCCACCTGAACGTCCCGCCGCCCAAAGCATACCCGATACGCACGCGACCAGTTTCCCTGTCAACAAGTGCGATGTCCAAACTCCCATCGCCATCAAAATCGCCTGTAGTCAGAAATTCATTATCAAGTTCGTAAATAAATGGCGAAGCGTTGATGTGCGCCAGGGGCAGGGTTACGGAAAGCGCGAAAACAACCATCGCGGCCATGGCGGGTGTAAAAATGGTTTTGTTCATTTGATTATATTTCATACTCAAGGACACACACAGCGAGCGCCTTCAAAGCTTGGTCTGGCTGGCAGTCTGTTCATTAAATCTCAATCCTTTTCCACACCGCTGAACCAGTACTTTGCCATTTCCTCAGGCGGCGGGATTTTCAGCGGACGCACGATTCGAAAACCAACTGTGGTACGATCCACAATCCACCAAACGCTTTTGGGTAAACTCGTATCACTCGCCTTCCAATCAGGACTGGATTTGAACCGCGCCGCGCTTCGCAATCTGTCAGATTCATCGTCGTAAGAACCGCCCCGAACAGAGTGAGGATACGGCCTGACTGCCTTATTCCAAGGGTTCGACACGACACCCTGCGCTGCGTTCGATTTGTAGAAACTCTCGTCGTACTGATCAAGCACCCACTCGGCCACATTGCCGTAAATGTCGTAAAGCCCCCATGGATTGGGAAGCTTCTTGCCAATCACGTGATACGTCGAATCTGAGTTGTCAAAGAACCACGCATACTTGGGCAGTTCAGCAGGATCATCGCCGAAGAAATAGGCGTTCGTTGAACCGGCACGGGCTGCGTACTCCCATTCTGCCTCGGAGGGGAGACGGTAAAAATGGCCGGTCTTCGCAGAAAGCCAGTGGCAAAACTTGTTCGCGGCATGTTGCGTCATTGCGATAGCCGGAAAACCTCTTTTCTGTCCCAACCCGAAACTCATATCTCCATACGGTTTGGAAGGACGGGTCACGGCATCGGAAACCGCAAAGACTTCCGCAGGAGTCGATCGCCTTTCGGTCTTTTCAAATTGAGTGTCGCCGTACACAAACTGAAGATACTGTTTCCATGTCACCTCATACTTACCCATCCAAAAGGGTGAAATCTTTGCACGATGTTGTGGACCTTCATCAGCCGCACGTTTTTTCTCGTTACCAGGACTGCCCATAAAGAATTCCCCGCCAGGAATTGCGACCATTTCATAATCGAGGTCCATACCCATACTCGATTTAAAATCAGGCGTGCCATAAAGTTGTGCGGTACCGGGAATCATGTTGGTATAGGCCTTCATGTCAGCCTCGGACTTCTCCGTCTGGGTTTCCACGATACGTTTGTGAATCTGGTATACCGTTGAGAAATCTTGTTCAAGTCCAGGCAATAGACCGCCACCAGCCATTGTGTAGCTGCCATCAGATTTCAATTGGTAAGCTTGGTAAAACACCGCATTGCGAGGATTACTCAGAGGGAAGTGAATATTTGTAATGGAGTAACCGATTGAGAACAACGCCAACCCATCTGGCAGGACCACTGCATCAGAAAGAAACCGGTTCGTAAACCCAAGGAGCACCTGTGACAAGACTGGAGAATTCACCCCATCGAAGTCCATCAACTCCGCGGTATTTGCAACACCAGACACTGCGAGGAGTCGGCTCTTCTTGTCGCCGTCCACGGCAATCAGGTGGCTGATAGGCGTCGGGAGCCTGAAAGATTTCATGTCACCAGCTCGAAACTCGCCTTTGGATTCGATGATCGGGCAGCACGTGATTGTAGAATCGCCGCTCTTGTGAAACACAAACTCGCGTAAACCTTCGCCACGAAAATTGCCTACGAGATAATCGCTCCCCTTTGGGACACCTGGAATTTCCAACACTGTGCTCATCCTTTCCACGCCCATCGTCTGCACGATCAGCCGGCCAGTTTGATCCTCCTCATTCATCACGACGGCGTATTCCTTCCCACCGCGTTTGAGCGCGAGCCGTTTTCCACGTAATCCAGCAAACTTGGTCGGCTCCTCGCTGATCTGAGTGAACGCTTTCCCGTTGTTGCGTAAAAGGCCCACACGATTTGGCGCAGGATCGTTGTTGTAGATACTGAACACCAACAGATCGTCAAAGCCTCTCCCGCCGGACCCGACGTTGCCAGCTGCATAGATGAGATTTGGACCGAACGATTTAATCGGCAGAATGAGCGGAACGGTCGGCACACCTCCTACCTCGGCATCAAGGATCGTAACGAGGTTGTCGCCCTCGGAAGCAAAAGCCAGCGAGTCCACCTTTGTATTTAAGAATCTTCCGACCGCAACACCAGTGATGGCTTTAAGGCCACACGAACGACCAAGCAGCCAGTTGAACGTACCCTTGCCTAACCCGTAACCGTATCGCACACATCCATTGTTGCGCTCCACCACCGCGATATCTGTTATGCCGTCGCTATTGAAATCGCCGGTCGTCAGGAATTCAGAGTCCGTTTCATACACAAACGGCGCTGCGCTGCTTGAACCTGTCAAGAAGCCGAAACTCATCGCCAGAACATAGAGCGACGCCAATATGCTATTGAACTTCAGTCTGTTCATAGGTCGTACGTGCGGGTGTGCAAAAGAAGAAAGCAGCTTCGCGTTGCCTTGTCCAACACTTCCTCTTGCATGTACATGCGGCGACGCCAGGACGCAGCCGAAGAAAGGATTTCGATTTCAGAAGCGCCAAAACGGTCGAATCCCTTGCTCCATAAGAAATGAAGACTTCAATTTGAAGAACCTGAGCAGCGCGTGGACTTCACGTCCTGACCTGGCCACTCCCGATACCGAGCCACTTATAGCTCGTCAATTCCTCCAGGCCCATCGGCCCGCGCGCGCCGATCTTGTCAGTGCTGATGCCGATCTCCGCACCCATGCCGAACTCGCCGCCGTCCGTGAACCGGGTGCTCGCATTCCAATACACCGTGGCAGAATCCACTTCGGCGAGAAATTGTTTTGCACGCGTCTCGTCCCGGGTCACGATGCTGTCCGAGTGCGCCGAACCGTAATGGTTGATGTGATCAATCGCCCCGCGCACGCCATCCACCACGCGGACGTTCAGAATGTAGTCGTTGTATTCTGTGAACCAGTCCTGCTCGGTGGCGGATTTCAAGGCGGAGTGCGGAGTGCGGAGTGCTGAATTCAAAATGCCAAGAGCACGTTCGTCGCAACGCAGTTCCACCTTCTTCTCATTCAAACTTGCTCCGATCACCGGAAGAAACTTTTCTGCGACGCTCTTGTCCACCAGCAACGTTTCCATCGAGTTGCAGACGGCAGGACGCTGAACCTTCGCGTTCATCGCAATCTCGCCAGCCATTTTCAAGTCAGCATCAGCATCCACGAACACATGGCAAACACCCTTGTAGTGCTTGATCACCGGAACCTTGCTGCACTCCGTCACGGCACGGATCAATCCCTCGCCGCCACGGGGCATGCACAAGTCAACGTATTGAGTGAGCGAAAGCAGAGCGGGAATCGCCTCGCGTTCGGAGGTCGGAACAACCTGGATTGCGTGTGTCGGAAACCTTTCCCCAAGCACCGTGCGTCCAGCAGAAACCATCGTCTGCGCGATGAGTTGATTTGAATTCAACGCCTCCTTGCCCCCGCGGAGAATCGTCGCGTTTCCGGACTTGAAGCAGAGGCTGGCTGCGTCCGCCGTCACATTCGGACGCGATTCGTAAATGATCACAACCACACCGATTGGCGTGGAGATTTTTTGCAGCTTCAATCCATTCGGACGCGTGCGTTCGTCAAGCACCCTTCCGACCGGATCGGCGAGCGCCGCCACTTCGCGCAGTCCTTGCGCCATGCTTGTGATGCGTTTGTCGTCAAGCTTCAAGCGATCCAGCATTGCGGATGAAAGCGACATCTTTACACCTACTTCCATGTCGAGCGCGTTGGCCTGCTTCAGCGCGGCTGAATTTTTTTCAAGAGCGTCGGCCATCGCAAGCAAACTGGCATTCTTCTCCGCGGTCGTCAGCTTCGCGAGTTCGCGCGAGGCGGCCTTGGCTTGCTGAGCCAGCAGGGTCATCTGTTCGATCAAACTCATTGGAACAGACTACGCCGATTCGACGCGTTGAAAAAGCGTGAAGTTGCAGAAGGCAGAACAACTCAAACACCATTCACCTAAATCGGCAACCAGCGCACCCAGAGTCTCCGCACCGTCCAACCAAGGCCCACGCCGAAGATTCCGTGCGCGGCCATGGTAACAATCACAAACCGCGCCGTGAGTGGAATGTTGAAGACGCTTGTATAGGGAGTGAACAACATGCCGAGTTCGAGTCCCACCGCAAAAAGCACGGCCCAAAACCAATGACGTTTCCGCGCGTCGCCAATCAACGCAAGATACATCACACCAAACGTCGCGCCGTTGCTGAAGTGATAAATCCAGCCGATGATCTGGGCCGCGACGGAATAATGTTCCTGCTCGACGGGCTGCCCGAGCACCATCGCGCCAAAACGGGGAAACACCTTGAACAGATTCATGGGCGGCACCACACCCGCCAGTCCCCACTCACGCGCAAACACGAACGGCAACCGGAACACATCGTAAGCCACAGCTGCGATCAACCCGCCCGCCATTCCAATCCATACAGCCCGCCAGACATGTCCGTCACCGTGCGTGCGATCCCTCAAGGCCATTCCGCACAACACGACCAGCGCAGGCAGGAAAATGAACGCCGTGAACAAATTCATCGGACACAGTTTGTAGAAATCCGCCAGCAGACAGGCAATGGACGATGCCGCCAAAGTGAAGACCCAAGCGCGGCTGCCTCGTTTCCATTCAGTGTGATGTGACGGCTTCATTGGTTTCTTTGACAGCCGAGAGTGGATTCTGTTTCAGGGAAATCAATTCGCAAATTCCGCCTTCGCCACTCTTCGCACTTGCGCCTCTCCTGCCCTTTTCCTACAACACTCCGCGCATGTCCGCATCGCGTAAAGAAAACAAATCGGGTTTCAATCTCCAACAATTCCTGGAACGCAGTACCGTCTCCGTAAACACCGCGCTGGATCGTTTTCTGCCGTCGGAAAAAACCAAGCCCGTCACTATTCACAAGGCGATGCGTTATTCGCTGTTCGCGGGCGGCAAACGGATGCGCCCCGCGCTCGTGCTCGCGTCCGCCCAGGCATGTGACGGGCGGGACTCCGATGCGATGCCGCTGGCCTGCGCGGTCGAATGCATCCACACCTACTCACTCATCCACGATGACCTGCCCGCGATGGACAACGATGATTTCCGGCGCGGCAAGCCGACGAATCACAAGGTTTTCGGCGAAGGCATCGCAGTACTGGCTGGAGATGCACTGCTCACACAGGCTTTTGAAATCGCGACACTCTCCGCGGGTTGGCCGCGCTATTCGCACCGCGACATCATACTCGAAATCGCGAAGGCGTCGGGGTCGTTGCAACTCATCGCCGGGCAGGTGGCAGACCTTGAGGGTGAAGGGAAGAAGACGTCCGCAATCCAGTTGAAATACATCCACGAACGCAAAACCTCCGCCCTGCTCTGCTGCTCCGCGCGACTCGGCGGCATGAGTGCCAACTGTTCTGCCACACAACTCGCAGCTCTCACCAGTTTCGGCTACCATGTCGGCCTCGCATTCCAGGTGATTGACGACATTCTCGACGTAACGCAAACAAGCGAGCAACTCGGCAAGACGGCAGGTAAAGATACGAAGGCCCAGAAGGCGACGTATCCATCGATCGTGGGATTGGAACGCTCGCGAAAGATTGCGGCTGAACTCACCGGCAAAGCGTTTGATGCCTTGAAACCTTTCAAGGGACGGGCAGTCGCGCTTGAAGCGCTTGCGAATTACCTGTTGAAACGGGATCGGTAGGCCGGTTCAACGCGCAGCCCAAGCGGCCATTTCCTCCCGCAACAACTCGATCGGCAGCCCAACCACATTGCTGTACGAACCGGAAATTTTTTCCACAATGCGCTCGCCGTGTTCCTGAATCGCGTACGCCCCGGCCTTGTCGGTGGGATTTACAAGCGCGAGGTAATCTTTGATCTGTTTCGCGGAGAGCGGATGGAAACTCACATCGGTCCATTCGGCAAACATGCGCTGTTTGTGGGTGCGCTGTTCGAGAAGGCAGACGCCGGTGATCACAGCATGTGTTTTGCCCTGAAGCTCGGTCAACATGCGGTGTGCGTCCGCAAGATCAGTGGGTTTGCCGAATAGTTTTGCCTCGCGATCAAGATACACGAGCGTGTCCGCACTCAACACGAGCGCATCGGGAAATTTCTTTGCCACCGCACACGCCTTGCGCCGGGCATTGATGAGCGCCATCTCCCATGCTGTGAGTTGTTCGTCGTGAATTTCGGGCGCATCGCTGGCAACCACCTGAAACTCCACGCCGAGAGCGTGAAGCAGTTCCGCGCGACGCGGTGAAGCCGAGGCCAGAATCAGTGGCGGCAGTTTCATGCGATTGATCCCCACCCCAATTTACAAAAGCGGGCAAAAAATCCAAGCGCCAATTACTGGGATCAATAAACCTTCCGCAAATTCGACGGCAGGATGTTCAGCTCGGCGCGGTATTTGGCCACGGTGCGGCGGGCGATAACGATGCCCTTGTCCTTGAGCATCTTCACCACTTCCTGATCGGACAAAGGTTTGCCCGTGTCCTCCACCTTGAAGATTTCCTCGATCATGTCCTTCACGCTGGTGTTGGACACGCCTGCGCCGCTGTCGGTCTGGAGGCCGGCGGTGAAAAAGTATTTCATCTCGAAGACGCCCTGCGGGGTCTCCATGTATTTGCCGGACACAGCACGGCTGACGGTCGTTTCGTGAACTCCCACCGCATCAGCGATGACCGACATGGTCAGCGGCCTGAGATGCGCCACGCCTTTGTCCATGAACTCGCGCTGACGATCCACGATCTGGCGCGCGATGTTTGCTATCGTGCTCTGCCGCTGGTGCAGGCTCTTGATAAGAAACTTCCCTGCGCGAATTTTTTCACGGATGTAATTCTTCACCTCCGCTGAGTTTTCGCCGCCGCCGGACATGAGGTCCTTATAGACGTTGCTGATGCGCAAATGCGGAATGTGTTCGTTGTTGGTGGCGACGCTGAAGTCATCGCCGTTGCGTTTCACAAACACCTCGGGCAGGACAAACTGGTCCATGTTCGCCATGAACGCGCGACCGGGCCTCGGCTCAAGACGCGCTATCCGCCCCATCGCCTCCTGCACTTCTTCAATATCCTCGCCTGTGCCACGTGAAATTTCCGGGATGCGTCGCTTGCCGAGCGCGTCCATGTGATCACGGATGATGCGGTATTCGAGCGTCTCCTGCTGGCCGTCGCGTTCAAGCTGGATCATCAGGCACTCGCGCAAATCACGCGCGCCGACTCCCGGCGGATCAAAAGTTTGAATGACCTTGAGAACTTCGATCACCTTCTCGACTGAAATGTTTCCGAGCGTCGAAATTTCCTCGACCGATGCCTTTACGTACCCGTAATCGTCAATGTTGCCGATGAGAATTTCCGCTATGGGCAGATCTGCCTCCTTGATTGACGAGTCGCGCACCTGCTCGAGGAGGTGTTCCGCGAGAGAAGTGGCGGCCACAAGCGAATCGAACATGAACTGCCGCTTCTCCTCGTCCTCGGCGGACGCGCGGGTCGGAAGGTTCGTCTGGGCAAAATGATCGCGCCATTCCTGGTCCATCTGGACAAGTTTCTCAAACTCGGCTTGAAATTCGTCTGCTACCTCGGCTTCGGCCCTGCCGCTTTCGCCACCTTCGGAATCAATGTCTGCGGGCGGCTCAGCGGGATCCGCCGCCTCGGAGCGTTCTTCACCGTCGGAAACCTTGTCTGCATCCCCCTCGGGCGCGTCAATTTCCTCGAGCACGGGATTCTGTTGAAGCTCGGTTTCGACGAGCGCCTTGAGTTCGAGCGTGGGCGCCTGGAGCAACGCCAGCGATTGCTGGAGTTGCGGCGCGAGCACGAGCGACTGTGTCAGCCGCTGCGATAAATGTAAGCCTTGTGCCATGTGCAGCGCATAAAGTAGTCACCGCGCACGCCAGACTCAAGCTGTAACTTGGCACAAAGCTGGCTAGCCCCGTATTTTCACGCGACGAAATGAATCTCGTTCCGAACAAATTTCCGCCTGTGTTGTCCATTCTTCCGATTGGGAAGTGGAGCGCCGAACGGATGCTTGCGCCGGGCGGCGCGAAAAACAACACTGACGACGTTAAATGGAAAGGCAGTCGTGTGAAACCAACTTCACGCCACGCGCCCGCGACTTGTTCAAGCTGCGGCGCGCGGTGATGCTTGTGTTCTTGTTGTTGAAAGGGGTGTTGATCGCAGATGCCGCCTCCCTTAAAGCCACGCTGGATCGCGAAACAGTCGTCGTAGGCGAGACGCTCACGCTGACGTTGCAATTCGAAGATGTGCAGGTTTCTGGCAGCCCAAATCTCCCAACCATTCCCGGACTGAATCTCGTCGAAAGTTCAACCAGCCTGAACACCACCATCATCAATGGTCAGCGCACCAGCGTTCAATCTTTCATCTACTCACTTGCAGCCACTCAACCTGGAAACTTCGACATCCCGGCGTTCAAAATAGAGGTGAATGGAGAAAAACTATCCAGTGCGCCGCTCAAGGTGAAGATTCTACGCCAAGATCCTGCTCAACCACCATCTGAACTGGCCACCAATCTCGCCTTTCTCTGGCTTGTCCTGCCGCAGCGGGAATTCTTCGTTGGCCAGGCCTTCGTATGCGAAGTCCGGCTCTACCTCGGCAAGCAGGTCGGCAACATAGACGGTTTCCAACCGCCCACGCTGTCCGGCGACGGCATAAGCGCTGGAAAACCCGTCCAAGGCCAGCAGTTCAAACGGACCGTCGGCGGTGCGCCATTTACGGTCATTCCGCTCTCGTACGCCGTAGCCGTCATCAAGACCGGACCTCTTTTCATCAATCCGATCGACGCGACCGCCAATCTTTACGGTGGACGACAAGATTTCTTCGGGCGCTACACTCAATCAACGCAGGCCAGACTCGCGACGGAGAAGCAAAACCTGACTTCACTGCCCCTGCCTTCGGATAACATCCCGGCCGAATTTTCCGGTGCCATTGGCAATTTCACGATGACAGCTTCCATCGGGCCCACGAATGTCGCGGCAGGAGATCCAATCACCGTGCGCGTGCAGATTTCAGGTCGCGGCGCACTTGATGCAATCAATCTAAAGACGGAAGATTCGTGGCACGATTTCAAAAGCTACCCGCCCACATCAAAGGTTGAAGTCACGGATCAATTCGGATTGCAGGGTCGCAAAACATTCGAGCAAATTGTCTCGCCTGAGAACACGGACATCAAGGAACTGCCGGCGTTTTCCTTTTCCTACTTTGATCCCGATGCGAAGTCCTATCGCACGCTAACTCATCCAGCCACCAGGCTCATCGTTCGTCCGGGTGGCACCGCCGTCGCACCCGTCATCGCCGCAAACAAAAACTCGCGGGAAGAATCCCCGCAAGCACAGATAGACATCGTGCCCATCAAACAACGCCCCGGTACGCTGGTTGACAACACAACGCCGCTGGCAGCCCAAACCTGGTTCATTGCGTTGAACGCAGTGCCGGTTCTCGCGTTCATCGGCGCGTTTGCATGGCGACGATCCGCCGATTCTCTGGCGAACAATCCTCGACTGCGCCGACGTCGGCAGGTCGAACAAACCATGCGTAATGGCCTCGTGGAATTGCGCCAACTGGCCGGCGCAAACAAGTCCGACGACTTTTTCGCGCTGCTCTTTCGCCTGTTGCAAGAACAGCTTGGCGAGCGGCTCGATTGCCCGGCCACCGCAATCACCGAGGCGGTAATTGATGAGAAACTCCGTTCAGATGCCGTGCCCGAAACCACGCGCGGCGCATTGCACGAACTCTTTCAATCCTGCAACCTCGCCCGCTATGCACCCGTTCGGTCAGCAACTGAACTGGCGTCACATCTTGCCCGCTTTGAAACAACACTGTCAGAACTGCGGAGGTCGCGACCATGAGCATTGAGAATCGCATCCGCAGTCATTTCCACATTTGTCACGGAAAGCAGGCCCGCCTGACGTTCCGGGCCTCGCATGTCTGTGTGATTCCAAGAACTGCATCCGTCCTCCGACGTCTCCTGCTGCTGGTCATCACCACGCTCACTTCTTTTGCTTTCGGAATGAGCACATCCGATATGACGACCGGTTTTGACTCGGCCAACAAACTTTACGCAGAAGGAAAGTTCACCACCGCCGCCGCCGCCTACGAACAATTGATCCGCACCAACGGCGTCTCCGAAGCGTTATGGTTCAATCTTGGCAACGCCCACTTCAAATCTGGCAGTCTCGGGCGTGCCATCGCCGCCTATGGCGAAGCCTCACGACTCGACCCGCGCGATGATGACCTGCGAGCCAATCTTCAATTCGCCCGGGCAAGGGTCACCGGTCCGACACTCCATTTCCGTTTCTGGGAGCGTTGGCTCGCCACACTGAGTTTGAGCGAATGGTCCTGGCTTGCGGCTGCGACGATCTGGTGTGTGTTCGGTCTTCTGACTGCACAGCAAATCCGCCCCGCACTCGCGCCCGTGCTGCGAGCATGGCTCTTTTCGAGCACCATCATGGCGGTGTTACTGTGCACATGCCTCGGTTTGACTTGGACGCACTGGACAAAACAAGAGATAGCGATCATCGCCACACAAGAAGCTTCCATTCGCACGAGTCCGTTCGATGAATCCCCCGGCGCGTTCACAGCCAACGACGGCGCAGAACTGCGCGTTATAGATCACAAAAACAACTGGCTGCAAGTCACAGACGGCTCACGGCGGACCGGTTGGGTGAAAAGCGAACAGGTGGCGTTGTTCCCGCGACATTGAAAGGCCATTACTCTGCCAACCTCTGCAACGCAGGACTGAAACCGCCAGTCATATTCGCGTCCCTCTTGATCGTGATCTTTCTCTTAATCCATCTGGCTGGATCAGATCAGGAGAAAGATTGAGATCAGGATTAGGAACAGACCGTACCTGTCTTCATCTCAACAAACATCCTTGTTTTTCGCCTCCCACGCCACGATGATGCCAGACAGTCAGCACGATTCATGACGAACCATCCGCCAGTTGAATCGAAACCCGAAACGCCGGTCGCCATTTACATCGGCAGGCGTGACGTGCACATCCATTTCGCCGTATGAAAAACTCAATCCTCAAAAAACTCAATCGGACGCTCGGCCTCCTGATCGGACTGTTCTGCCTCGCCAGCGCTCTTGCATGGTGGGTGGATCGCAACAACTCTCGCAATCAAGAGGTCAGCGATCTCATGGAGCGACATGTAAACACCCTCAATCAGGAGTTTGTTCGCATCGAGTACTTCATCAGAGGTTCGCTGCTCGAAACCGCCCCCGAAAAAACCCGCCAGAAGGATCTGGCGCTTCAGGAACTTTCAATACTTCAGGATTTCATCAACGACATTAAACGGCGTTACGATGACAGACCTGAACTCCTGGGTCCGATTGAAAATCTAAAAGACTTCGTGAACAAGAGCTCCGGAGCATTTGGCAACAAATACGTCAGCGAAATCATCAGCCAGCTCGATGCGACGCCTTCCACGGCAGGTGAATATTACTCGCGCCATGCTGTGGGCATAGTGAAGGACCGGGAAACGCTGATTAAAGCCCTGCGCACAGTCATTGATCAAGAGCGCAAGGAAATAGACGTCAAATCCAAAACGGCCGCTGGCGTTGTGTCCGTTCTCATCGCGGGTGTCGCGATCCTCGCATGGCGCGTGGGCCGGTCACAATCCTCCGCAGTCGCCATCCCGCTCAACCAGCTCGTCACGGTCATCGAGCGGATGCGCATGGGCGATTTCACCCTGCGCCTCGAACTCAAACGCCAGGACGAGTTCGGCGTCATCGGCGATGGTCTAAACCGTCTCGCCGACGACCTCTCCGTGCTGGTCGGGCAGGTTCAACGCTCCGGCATTCAGGTCAACATGACTGCCACCGAGATCGCCGCCACCGCCAAGGAACAACAAAGCACCACCACGGAAATCGCCGCCACCACAGCCGAGATTGGCGCGACTTCGAAACAAATTTCCGCCACCTCGCATGAACTCGACAAGACGGTCAACGAGGTCAGTGCTGTGGCCGCCGCGACGGGCGATCTCGCAGGCAGCGGTCAGGCTGGCATTGCCCGAATGGAAACCAACATGCGCGCCATCATGGAAGCTTCCGGCTCCATCAGCGGCAAGCTCGCAGTCCTGAACGAAAAAACCGCCAACATCAATTCTGTCGTCACCACCATCACCAAGGTCGCCGACCAGACAAACTTGCTTTCGCTCAATGCCGCCATCGAGGCGGAGAAAGCCGGCGAGTACGGTTTGGGGTTTGCCGTTGTCGCCATGGAAATCCGACGACTCGCAGACCAGACCGCCGTTGCCACCTACGACATCGAAAAGATGGTCAAGGAAATGCAATCTGCCGTGTCCGCCGGCGTCATGGGCATGGACAAATTCTCGGAGGAAGTCCGTCGCGGTGTGGATGAAATCCGCCAGGTCAGCACACAACTCGCACAGATCATCAACCAGGTGCAGACACTGACACCGCGATTCCAGACCGTCAACGAAGGCATGCACGCGCAGGCCACCGGCGCGCAGCAGATCAGTGAAACGCTCACACAGCTCAGTGAAGCTGCACACCAAACCGCCGATTCGCTCCGCCAGTCCAACATTTCCATTGAACAGCTCAACGAAGCCGCCCGGGGACTTCAGACTGCCGTGGCCCGCTTCAAGCTGGAATCCAAGTGATGAAAACAAATCGAGTCCAGAGTCCAAAGTCCCGAGTCCCGGGTCGAAAACCGCACGCGCACGACTCTCGACTCTGGACTGTGGACTCCGGGCTGTGGACTGTGGACTGATATGCTGTTCGTCCTATTCCATCTCGGCCCGGAACGATACGCACTCGAAGCCAGCCGCGTTGTCGAGGTCGTGCCGCTGCTCGCGTTGAAAAAATTCCCGCAATCGCCGCGCGGCGTGGCTGGCATGTTCATCTATCGCGGTCGTCCCGTACCCGCGCTTGATCTTTGCGAACTCACAACGGGCCACACCGCCGCAGAACACATCAGCACGCGCATTCTCATTGTCAACTACGCCGAGTCCACCGAACGCCAGCATCTCATCGGACTCATTGCCGAACGTGCCACGGACATTCTCCGGCGCGATCCGCAGGATTTTGTGGAAGCCGGGGTCAAGCTCGCCGCCGCTCCTTTTCTCGGGCCGGTGCTGATGGATGAACGCGGCGTGATCCAGCTCCTGCTTGCGAACAAACTCCTCGGCGAAAGCCTTCGCGAACTTGTCTTCACCCACACCATGGAGGCCACAAATGCAGGAGATTGAAGCATTGCTCCGCCGCGAAATCGGTCTCGACGCCGCATCCATTGGCTCGGCACTCATCGAGCGCACGATCCACCGGCGCATGAAGGAATTCGGCTTGAAAAAGACCGGAGATTACCTCGCCCTGATCGAAAATTCGCGCCAGGAATTGGATGAACTCATTGAGAATGTCGTCGTCACGGAAACATGGTTCTTCCGCGACCGCGCGCCCTTCGAGGCATTTCAACAGATAGTGCTCGCCGGATGGATCAATCGCACGGATCGTCTTCCACTGCGCATTCTCAGCGTCCCCTGCTCTTCCGGCGAAGAACCCTATTCCCTCGCCATGACCCTGCTGGATGCGAAACTCGCGCCGGGACAATTCCTGATTGATGCCGTGGACATCTCGACCCATGCGCTGCAACGAGCCCACAAGGCGATCTACGGAAAGAATTCCTTTCGCGCCAAGTGCCTCGCTTTTCGTGACCGTTTTTTTACGCCCGCGCGCGACGGATTTGCGCTAAACGCAACCGCGAAACGCTGCGTGAGTTTTCATCGCGAAAACATTCTGGATCAGGGTTTCCTGGCCGGGCGGGCGCCTTATGATTTTGTTTTCTGCCGCAACCTTCTGATCTATTTTGACCGCGCCACACAGACGCGCACGCTGGAAAAACTTCACAACTTGCTGGCTCCCGGCGGAGTTCTCTTCGTCGGTGCGGCAGAACTCCCGCTCGTGACCGAGAGCGGCTTCGTCAGTGCGAACATGCCGATGGCCTTCGCATGCCGGAAACACGATCCTGCAATCAATAACGTGGATTCGGCTCGGAGCCACAAACCCGCACGCGCGTTGCCGCCTGTCGTCGTCATTTCAAGCCCGCCAGTCGAAGCATCCAAATCCCACAAACCTGCAGCCGTCCATAGCACACCCGGCCTTCCCTCCGACCTCGAGGCGGCACAGCAACTCGCAGATGCCGGAGAACTTGCCGAAGCCTCGGTTGTCTGTGAAGCGCACATCGCCGAACACGGACCCACGGCGCATGCCTATTATCTCCTCGGTTTGATCCGCGATGCCGCTGGCGAAGCCGACGCCACCACGTTCTATCGCAAGGCGCTCTATCTTGATCCGAATCACCACGAAGCCCTCGTCCACCTGGCGTTGTGGTTGGAAAAGAACGGCGACATCGAAGGCGCGCGAACTTTCAAACGCCGCGCGCAACGTCTCGGAGAAAAGGAAACCACGCAGTCTGGGAAATGAAACCATGAGCACCCCTCTCTCCCCTCTTGCTCTTAATCCTCTTGCAGGGAACAGAAAGTTTAAGAGCAAGAGAACACTCGCCGCGAATCCGTGACTCACCACAATCCATATTCATCCGGGAATGCTGCGGCCTCACTCCCCGTTGCGACGAAGGGTACCTCTGCGCTCGCGCCGGTTCACGATTGCTGGAACACAATCGGCGTGGCGGGCAACGGCTCGTGCCGCGAACTCGTCCGTCACATTCATTGCCGCAACTGTCCCGTTCACTCTGCCGCCGCAGTGCAACTGCTTGACCGTCCGCTTTCGCCCGAATACCGGCGCGAGTGGACTGAACATTTTGCGCGCGAAAAAACCCTCACCACACCCGCGCGCGTTTCCGTGGTCATCTTCCGTATCGGCCTCGAATGGCTCTCGCTGCGCACGCAGGTCTTTCAGGAAATCGCCGAACGACGCGCCATGCATTCGCTCCCGCATCGCCGGCGCGGCATCGTCATCGGCCTCGTGAACGTGCGCGGTGAACTGCTCATCTGCGCCGCGCTGGATCGTTTGCTTGGCCTCGAATCCGCCGTACCCGCGCCGCGATTCCGCTCGCGCACCGTGTTTGATCGGCTGTTGGTTTCGGACTGGAAGGGAAATCGTTTCGCGTTTCCGGTGGATGAAGTACAGGGCGTTCACAGGTTGAATCAGGAGGACATCCGTGAAGCGCCGTCCACCGTGGCCCGCTCCGCCTCGCGCTGTTCCTCGGGCGTGTTTCGCTGGCGCGACCGGACCATCGGCCTGCTTGACTCCGCGTCGCTGTTTGAATTGCTCAACAACAACCTCTCGTGAGCAAACGCGCCAACATCAATCCTTCCAGCATGTCCATGCAGGAACTCTTCCGCGTGGAGGCGGAGACGCAGACGGCGCAACTCACCAGCGGCCTGCTCGCCATTGAACGCACTTTGAAAGTTCCTGGCTCCAAGTTCCTGTCTCCGAGTTCTGGAGCAACGAACCCGGAACTCGGAACTGTCCTGGAATCCCTGATGCGGTCTGCCCATTCGCTCAAGGGCGCGGCACGCATCGTCAGTCTCGCACCCGCAGTCCAGGTGGCGCATGCCATGGAGGACTGCTTCGTGGCCGCACAACAAAACCTGCTCACTCTAGGTTCTCGACACGTGGACACGCTCTTGCGCGGCGTGGATTTGCTCACGAACATTTCACAGCATGACGAAAGTTCGATTGACGGGTGGCTCAAAACAAACCGGGCACGCGTGGAGTCTTGGCTGAAGAACACCAGGGAATTCACACCGGCCAGGGAATCAGCGGCAGGCATGAATCTTCCAGCCACGGTGCAGACGAAATCCCCGGAAGTTGAATCACTGCCGCCCACCAAGCCCGCCACGACAATTGACGCCACCACGAATCATGACCGCGTGCTGCGCCTCACCGCCGAGAGTCTCAACCGCCTGCTTGGTCTCGCCGGTGAATCGCTTGTCGAATCACGCTGGCTGCGTCCATTTTCCGAAAACATGCAACGCCTCAAACGGATGCAGGCGCGCATGGAACGCACGATTGACAGCTTGCGGCAGCTTGCGGGAAACGAAACCCTCTCCGAGCCTGCACGAGCCAAGGTTAACGAACTGTTCGCACAAGCCGCCGAGGCCCGGCAATTTCTTGCCGACCGTCTTGAAGAACTAGATCTGCACGACCGACGCACAACCCAGTTGTCCCACAGGCTCTATCTCGAAGTTTTACGCACGCGAATGCGTCCATTTGCCGATGGTGTCAGCCATTTTCCGCGAATGGTTCGCGACCTCGCCCAAAGCCTCGGCAAGAATGTCCGCCTCGAACTCGTCGGCGAAAACACACAGGTGGATCGTGACATCCTCGACCGCCTGGAAGCTCCGCTGGCGCATCTGCTCCGCAACGCCGTGGATCACGGATGCGAATTCCCCGTCGAACGGGCGGCCATCGGGAAACCGGAGGAAGCCGTCGTCCGCCTCGAAGCGCGTCACAGCGCAGGCATGCTGCAAGTAATCGTTTCCGATGACGGCGCAGGCCTTGATGTGAACTGCGTCCGCCGCGCCATCATCGCTAAAAAGCTCGTCGCCCCTTCACTCGCCGAGCGCATGACGGATTCTGAACTGTTGCAATTTCTTTTCCTTCCAGGTTTCACCCTCAAGGAAACAGTCACGGAGATTTCGGGTCGCGGCGTCGGCCTCGATATCGTGCAGAACATGGCCCGTGGCGTGCGGGGCAGCGTACGCGTCACGGCCAATCCCGGTCGCGGCATGAGATTCCAACTGCAACTTCCGCTCACGCTCTCCGTCTTGCGCGCGTTGCTGGTCGAGATTGGCGGTGAGCCTTACGCTTTTCCCCTCGCGCAATTGCTGAACACACTCAAGCTCCCCCGCGAGAAAGTTGAGACGCTTGAAGGCCGCCACCATTTCCGGCTTGGCGAGCAGCACATCGGACTGCTTGCGGCCCATCAGGTCTTTGAATGTCACGACGTAAAACCACCCGAAGCTGATCTGCCGATTGTGGTGCTCGGCGACCGCAACTCACGTTACGGATTGCTGGTGGACAAGTTTCTCGGCGAGCGCGAACTCGTGGTTCAACCACTGGATGCGCGGCTCGGCAAGGTGAAGGACATCAGCGCTGCTGCGCTTATGGAAGACGGCGCACCCGTATTGATCGTGGACGTGGAGGACATGGTGCGCTCAATCGAGAAGCTCGTGAGCAGCGGCGAATTGACAGGCGTGAGTCCGGCGCTGCTGGGCGCGGGCCGGCAGAAACGAAAACGGGTTCTCGTGGTGGATGATTCGCTCACGGTGCGCGAGCTTGAACGGAAACTTCTCATCACGCGCGGCTATCATACAGACGTGGCAATTGACGGCATGGACGGCTGGAACGCCGTGCGCTCGGGCGAATACGATCTCGTCATCACGGACGTGGACATGCCGCGGATGGATGGCGTGGAACTGGCAAGCCTGATCAAGAAGGATCCTCACCTCAAGTCGCTGCCGGTGATGATCGTTTCCTACAAGGAACGTGAGGAGGATCGGCTGCGCGGCCTCGAAGCCGGTGCCGACTATTATCTGACCAAAGGCAGCTTCCACGACGAAGCCCTGCTAGAAGCGGTGATTGATTTGATCGGAGAACCGGAGGCGTGACAATTGAAAATGTAAAATTCAAAATGAAAAATGAAGCGGTTCGCGCCGCCGGTTCTTTTTTCTATTTCTCATTTTTTGTTTCGAATTGGAAAGCATGAGAATCGCCATTGTAAACGATGCTCTGATCGCAATCGACGCCTTGCGCCGTTCCATCGTTCGTGAAGGCCGGCATCAGATCGCGTGGATCGCGCAGGACGGCGAAGAAGCTGTCGCGCGCTGCCTGAAGGACAAGCCCGATCTCATCCTGATGGATTTGTTCATGCCGCGCGTGGACGGCATCGAAGCCACGCGACGCATCATGGCCCAAAAGCCGTGCGCCATCATCGTAGCCACGGCAAATGTTTCGAATCATCCGGCAAAAGTTTTTGAAGCGATGGGCGCGGGCGCGCTTGACGCCGTGAGCATTCCCATGTGGGGTGAATCAGAAACGCTCGACGGAGGAAAGTCACTCCATTCCAAGATCGAAAACATCCAGCGCCTCATCCGCGAACCTTCAAAAGCGGCGAAATCTTCTGCAAACCTCAACAACACTTCGTCCACCGGCGCCGCTCGTGATCAGAAGATTGTCGCCATCGGCGCCTCTGCCGGCGGACCGACTGCTGTCACAACTATTCTCTCCGCGTTGCCGGAGAATTTTCCCGCAGGCATCGTCATTGTGCAGCACGTGGACAAACAATTTGCGTCCGGGTTGACCGCATGGTTCGGCAATCACACCAAGTTGCGTGTTCGCGTCGCCGAGGAAGGCGATCATCCTGAGCCAGGCAGTGTTCTGCTTGCGGGCCGGGACAAGCATCTCGTCTTCAGTGCGCCAAACCGCATGAGTTATTCGGTGCAGCCGACGGAGTGCTCGTACCGTCCGTCCGTGGATGTATTCTTCAGGAGCGTGGCAAAACACTGGCCGGGGAAGGCCGTGGGTGTGTTGCTTACCGGCATGGGACGCGATGGCGCTGAGGGCTTGAAAACGCTTCGTGAACACGGCCATCATACAATTTCACAGGACAAAGGCAGCAGCGCCGTGTATGGAATGCCGAAGGCCGCCGCCGAGTTGAATGCCGCGACGGAAATTTTAGCGCTGGACAAAATCGCCCCGCGCCTCACGAATATGTTCAAAGCAGATGTCAGACGAACCAGTTAATCCAAGTCCGGTCGAGGACGAGTCGAAACAACACCCGCCCGAGTACCACGTCATGGTGTTGCTCGTGGACGACCAGGCCATGGTGTGCGAAGCCGTCCGGCGCGCTCTCGCCAACGAGAACGACATCGATTTTCACTACTGCTCGGACGCGCGCGATGCCATGAACGTTGCTGCGCAGATCCGACCCACGGTGATTTTGCAGGACTTGATCATGCCCGGGATTGACGGGCTGACACTCGTCAACCAGTTCCGCTCCAACCCCGTCACAAGAGACATCCCGATCATTGTTCTTTCCACCAATGAGAATCCCCAGGTCAAAGGTCATGCGTTTTCCATCGGAGCGAACGACTACATTGTCAAACTGCCGGATCGCCTCGAACTGATTGCCCGCATCCGCTACCACTCGCGTGCTTACCTCAATCAGTTGCAACGCGACGCGGCCTACCGGGCACTGCGCGAAAGCCAGCAGCAACTCATCAACGGCAACGCCCAGCTCATCGCCTTGAACCAGAAACTCGAGGAAGCCACAATCGCAAAGTCCGCCTTCCTCGCCAACATGAGCCACGAAATCCGCACTCCAATGAACGGTGTCATCGGCATGATTTCGCTGTTGCTCGATACCGAACTCACCCACGAGCAACGCGAGTACGTGGAAGGCACGCGCAGCAGCGCCGACGCACTGCTCACCATCATCAATGACATCCTCGACTTCTCAAAGATCGAAGCCGGCAAGCTCGAACTCGAACATCACCCTTTTGAAGTTCATACCTGCATCGAGGAAGCACTCGACCTGCTCTCGCCCAAGGCGGCTGAGAAGGGTATTGATCTCGCCTATCATGTTGACGACTCCATCCCGAAGATTCTCGTCAGCGATGTCACGAGGCTGCGGCAGATCCTTGTCAACCTCATTGGCAACGCGGTCAAGTTCACACAGCACGGTGAAGTTGTCGTTGATGTGGCGTCTGCTGCACACGGGCTTCGGAGCGCGGATCCCGGCCGTGAACAGGACACGGAATTTCTCCGCCACCCTGAACAATGGCTGTTGCACTTCAGAATTCGAGATACCGGCATCGGCATCCCGCTCGACAAGCAACATCGCCTCTTCAAATCTTTTCAACAGGTGGACGCCTCGACCACGCGCCATTTCGGCGGCACCGGCCTCGGCCTCGCGATTTGCAAACGCCTTGTTGAACTCATGGGCGGGCGCATCTGGGTGGACAGCGATGCGGGCAAGGGTGCAACGTTCCACTTCACCGTGCTCGCACTGGCCGCTTCTGCGAGCGCACCGCCCGCGTGGCAGTCTGCGCAGCCGCAACTCGCCGGGAAACGCATCCTCGTGGTCGAGGACGGCGCCACAAACGCCCAGATCCTTCAACATCGCATCACCAACTGGGGCATGACAGCCGAGATCGCGACACAACAGGCCCAGGCCCTTGCCCTGATCTCAAACAACGGCCCGTTCGATGCCGCCATCGTTGATCTTCAACTCGCCAACGGCGACGGCCTGGCTGTGGCGCGCGAAATCCGCGCACACAGCACCGGACGCTTCCTTCCAATCCTGCTGCTTTCAGCCGTCCGCCTTCGTAGCGACGATCTGCGCGCCGCAGACCTCGGCATTTCAGTGTTCGTCCACAAGCCAATCCGCCCGGCGCAATTGCTCGACGCCATCTGCCGCTCCGCAAATGTGGCCGCCCAACGCGAAAAGAAATCTTCGCCAGCACCCACGCTGGACGCCGAATTCGCCAGCCGCCTGCCATTGCGCATCCTTCTCGCCGATGACAACCCCATCAACCAGAAGGTCGCCACGAGCGTGCTGCACAAGCTGGGTTACCGCGCGGACGTGGCCAACAACGGCGTCGAGGTCATCAAGGCACTCGAACAAAAACCATTCGACGTTCTCTTCCTTGACGTACAGATGCCCGAAATGGACGGACTCGAATGTGCCCGGCAGATCACTCATCGCTGGACCCGTGACCGTCGTCCCGTCATCATCGCAATGACTGGCAACGCACTCATGGGCGACCGCGAGAAATGCCTTGGCGCTGGAATGGATGATTACATCTCGAAGCCGGTGCGCATCGCCGACCTCCAGGGCGCCCTCGAACGCTGGGGGCCAACCAAGGCGCGCAAGACGGACACAAATTATTATTTACGCCACCCGCAATCGCTTCCGACGGATCTCCTCGATCATGGAATCATCGCCGAGATTCGCGAGATGCCTCCGTCAAATGGCATCAGCATGCTGCGCGAACTGATTGACTTGTTCCTCGAAAGTGCTCCGACGCGGCTGCTTCAGCTCCAGCAATCTGTCACCGATCCCAAGCAGCTCGCCTTTCACGCGCACGCCCTCAAGAGCATGTGCCTCAACCTCGGATGCAGGCGCATCGTGGACATTGCCCAACGCCTCGAATCTCTCGGCAACGACGGCAAGACAGATTCCGCCGCCGAACAGATGCAGGAACTCTTGAGCGTTTTCCGCCAGACAAAGGTTCAGCTCCTCATCCTCCGCGACAAGGAACTCATCGCGACCTCGCCACAAATTTGAAGTCCACCTGTCCAATACTTCCCAGAGCTCTGCAACCTGGCGGCACCATCGGCCTGGTATGCCCAGCCAGCGCGCCACCGGATGCGAAAGCGATTGATCGCGGCATTGACGTGCTGCAAAAGCTCGGCTTCAAAGTCAAACTTGCTCCGAACGTCCGCAAACGCCGGGGCTTCCTCGCGGGCAGCGACCGCGACCGCGCGTCCGATCTCATGCGCATGTTCACGGACAGGAAGGTGGACGCCATCCTCTGCGTGCGCGGCGGTTACGGCACGGCAAGATTGCTCCCGTTGCTGGATTACGATCTCATCCGCGCCAATCCAAAAATCTTTGTCGGTTACAGCGACATCACCTCGCTCCATTGCGCGTTCCTGACGAAGGCGAATCTGGTCTCCTTCCACGGCCCGATGATCAACTCGGATTTCGTCAACGAGGACATGCCTCGGTTCACACTGGAAAGTTTTTTGCGAACCCTGGGAGCGAACCCGGGAGCGCCGGCATCTTGCCGGCGTGTTCCTTTAAGTACGATTGAGAAACTCACCGGCAAGATGCCGGCGCTCCCGGGAATCTCTCAAGGCTATCGTCGCAAGACGATCAAGATTCTGCGGCGCGGCATTGTCCACGGACAGTTGATCGGCGGCAATCTCACCCTGTTATGCACCACACTCGGCACGCCGTGGCAGCCGCCGTTTCGCAACTGCATACTTTTTCTCGAAGACCTGGGCGAGCAACCCTTCCGTTTCGATCGGATGTTCACCCAGTTGTTGAATTGCGGTTTGCTCCAACAGGTTGCCGGCATTGCCATCGGGATCAACGCCGATTGCGACGACCTTAAAGCGAAGCGTTCGAAGGAATATCGCCAGAGCCTCGATGACGTTTTCCGGGAACGCTTGCTCCCGTTGAAAATTCCCATCGTCACCGGCCTGCCGTTCGGCCACGTTCCGCATAACGCCACACTCGCCATCGGCGCCGATGTGACGCTCAATGCGGATCGGGGCGAACTCCATTTTAACGGCCCGGTCGTGATCTGATTTGCAAACATGAATCCCACAGCCATCGAAGCCCACGCCAAACTCGTTCTTGGCCAGTGGATGATTATCATCGCAGTCGCATGGTTGTTCGGCAGACTCGCGCGCAAGATTGGCCAGCCGCTCGCCGTCGGCGAAATCTTCGGAGGCATCCTGCTCGGCCCGTCTGCGCTCGGAGCAATCTGGCCCGCTGACTGGCCGGTGCTGTTTCCACGGGAGACCCAACAATCACTCCAGTTGCTTGGAAAACTTGGCCTCATCCTGTTGCTGTTTCAGGTTGGAATGGAATTTGACTACGGCCACCTGCGATCACGCTCGAAAACCGTCACCATGGTTTCCATAACAGGAATCATCGTGCCGTTCCTGTGCGGCCTTGCCATAGGCCCTTGGCTGCATCGCGAGTTCGCGCCCGACCTGCCCAAGTTTGGTTTTCAACTTTTCCTTTGCATCGCACTCTCGATTTCCGCCCTGCCCATCATGGGTAGGATTCTTTTGGAAATGAAACTCGAACGCACCGTCATCGGTGCCATGGGCATCAGCGCCGCAGCCATTGACGACGTGATCGGATGGATTCTGCTGGCCGTGGCAACCGCTCTTGTAACAACAGGCTTTGATAGCTGGGGAGTTGTCCGACAGGTGACGGGCGTGCTTGGCTTCTTCTTTCTATTGCAGTTCGCCATCGGCCCGTTGATCAGAAAGATTTGGCGGAGCAAGTTCGGACGGACCGAATCCGGAGCCATGACGCCGTCGTTCCTGGCATTTCTGCTCATCGTGTTGTTCGGCTGCTGCCTCGTCACGAACAAGCTTGGTGTGTTCGCCATCTTTGGTGCATTCCTGTTCGGCGTCTCGCTTCATCAGGAACTCGATCTTGTGAAGGCCTGGCGCGAACGATTTTCCGAGTTTGTCATCGTGGCAATGGTCCCGATCTTTTTTACCAACACAGGACTCAACACCAACATCGGTTCACTGAACACACCGCTCGCCTGGCTGGGCTGTGCGCTCGTGCTGATTGCGGCTGTCGCCGGGAAACTCGGCGGATGTTTCCTCGGCGCGCGGTTCACCGGCGAAAGCCCGCGCAGCGCAGCGTGCATTGCGGCATTGATGAACACCCGCGCCCTCATGGCGCTCGTCGCGATCAACATCGGCCTGGATTTGAAGCTCCTGAACCGCGAACTCTTCACCATGCTCGTCATCATGGCATTGTTGACCACCGCCATGACGGAACCGTTGCTGAGATGGCTTTTGCCTGCGGAATTGCTGGACGGCCATGTTGGTAAATCGGACAAAACGGTATGAAAATCCGTCAGACGAATGAACCATCGCCGCTTTGCGCCGATTTTTTTAACGCTGATTCATGTCCGGGTTTGCTTCGGCCTGCCGTTTGCTTAAGCTGCGCCAAGCATTGGTTGCTTGCCTGGGAGAGAGGCGGGTTTCACGCTGAATTATTATATGGAAAATGTTGTCATCATCGGCTCAGGCTGCGCAGGTTGGACGGCTGCTCTTTACACCGCGCGTGCGAATCTCAAACCGCTTCTCATCACCGGCGAACAACCCGGCGGATTGCTCACCACCACGAGCGTCGTTGAAAATTTCCCCGGCTTCCCCGAAGGCGTGGATGGTTACGAACTCATGACCCGGATGCAGGCGCAGGCAGAGCGTTTCGGCACCCGCACCAAACTCGGCAGCCTCGTGCAGAACGTGGATTTTTCCAAACGCCCGTTCGTCGTCACCGTGGACGGCGAAAAGATCGAGGCCAAAACCATCATCATCGCCACGGGCGCAGGCCATCGTCATCTCGGACTGAAGAGCGAAGACTTGTTGGAAAAGAAAGGCGTCACTTACTGCGCCACCTGTGACGGCGCGTTGCCCATGTTCCGCAACCAGCCGCTTGTCGTTGTGGGCGGCGGCGATTCCGCGTGCGAGGAAGCCTCTTATTTGACGCGTTTCGCCTCGGTGGTTTATTTGATTCATCGCCGCGATTCGTTGCGCGCCTCCAAGATCATGGCCGACCGCACCCTCGCCAATCCGAAGATCAAACCCGTGTGGGACTCTGTCGTTACAGAAGTTCTCGACGTGAAGCAGGAAAAAGTCACCGGCGTCCGGGTGAAGAATCTCAAGACGAACGCCGAGAGCGTAATTGATTGCGCGGGCGTGTTCGTCGCCATCGGCCACGTGCCCAACACGAAACTGTTCCAACCGTTCATCAACACTGACGAGAACGGCTACATCATCCGCACCAACGGCGCAGCTACGAATGTTCATGGCGTGTTCGTCGCGGGCGACTGCTCGGACCACATCTATCGCCAGGCCATCACCGCAGCGGGCATGGGCTGCGCGGCGGCTATTGAAGCAGAGCGATTATTGGCGTCGGAAGCTTAGTGAGCGTTGGCAGGGGTCGTCGCGCTGCGATGACCCCGCCCAACACTACGCGATGAGCTTGTACCCCACGCCGTGAACGGTGAGCAGATGCTTCGGTTCGTCGCCGTTGTCGCCAAGCTTTTTTCTAAGCTGCACGATCACTTGATCCAGGGTGCGAGTCGTGCCGAGATAATTCAACCCCCAGACCTCGTTCAACAGCCGGTCGCGTGACAGAACATCGCCAGCATGGGCGTGGAAGTATTGCAGAAGTCTGATCTCCTTGGCGGTGAGTTCCTCGGTCGTCTTTCCGCGATGCAACTGAAACGTCTTCGGATTGATCGTAGCCGCGCCAATCTTGAATTCGGCCTCCAGGCTCTGGGGTTCAGCAGCAGTCCCCTGCCCTCGCCGCAACAGCGCGTGAATGCGCGCGAGTAATTCGCGCACGCCAAACGGTTTGGTCACGTAATCATCCGCACCAAGGTCAAGACCGACAACCTTGTCAATCTCCTGCCCCTTGGCCGTGAGCATGAGAATCGGCGTCGTGACTTTCTTCGCACGAAGCTGCTTGCAGACATCGTAGCCGCTCAAGCCAGGCAACATAACGTCCAGCACCACGAGTGCAGGACGATGTTTTGAAAAGACTGCCAGCGCCTGATCACCGCGATTGCACGAAGCCACATCGAACCCGTCACTCTTTAGGACTTCCTGAAGTCCTAGCAGGATGTGCGGATCGTCTTCGACAACCATTATTTTCATTTTCATGTCGTTTGATGAGTCACCGGCAGTCGCAACGTAAAACAGCTTCCACCGTCTTCGCGAGGCTCATAAACCACCTCGCCGCCGTGGGCCCGGGCAATTTGCCGCGCGAGCGTCAGGCCGAGACCCGAGCCTTGAACCCCGCTGTTCAAAGAATCATCCGCGCGATAAAATTGCTCGAAGATTTTCTCCTCGCATCCGCGCGCCACGCCCGGCCCACGATCCATCACACGCAATTCCACAGTCGCAGGGGGAAGCTCGGCGACTTCCAATCGAATCTCTTTCACGCCGTTGGAATACTTCTCCGCGTTGGACAGCAGATTCACAATGACCTGCGAGATCGCATCACGATCCGCGCGCACAGGCACGGACGATTCCGGAAGCAACACTTCAAACTTGAACGCAGCAGATTCAAGATGCGGACGAAACGTCTCCGCAGTCTCACGCGCAATAACAGCGAGGTCGCAATCGGCCATGGTGTATTTCTTTTCGCCGCGATCCATGCGCGCGAAGTCGAGCACGTTGTTGATAAGCCGCGTCAGCCGCGCGGTCTCGGCGGTGATGATGTTGAGATACGAGCGTTGCTTCTCTGGTTCCGCCACACGATCTTCTGCCAGCAACTCGGAAAACATGCGGATGGAAGTGAGCGGCGTTTTCAATTCGTGCGACACGTTGCTGACAAAATCCGTCTTCTGTCGCGCGAGCGTCAACTGTCGGCTGACATCAGAGGCAACCAGCCAACTGCCGACGCTGATGGCCAGCACGAGGACGCCAATGAACAAACCGAGCACAAGCTTCGCGGTTCCCGCCGCCTGATCAATCTTCTCGGGATTCAAAAGGTATGCCGCAATTTCCCAGTGCGGCAGTATCTCGCCGATTTCGGTGGCGACAAAAGGATGTTTCCAGTCTGCCTTGAAATCGGGATGTGATAGAGCCACGGGCCTCGCCCTGTCGTCAATGATTGCGATGCAGATATCCTCGCGCAAAGCCGGCTCGACGCCGGGCAAAATGTCACGCAATTCATCCTTGAGTCGGGTCAAGTCCAGTTGCGCGCCGAAAACGTAACGAGGATCCCGTGGCGCGCGATACCAGAGCAAGACACTGAGTTTGTCATCCACGAAGCGGGCCAATGCCCCCTCGTTCGCACTGCTGATGAGCCGCTGAAATTCCCCCTCGGCCGGTGCAAGCTTTGAAAATTGCGCCTGTGGAACAACGGGCGCATCCAAAGCCTGATTGTTCGCGGTCCATTCGTTTTTAGGGGCGACGTTGCGCGTGGCGGGCGTCATTTGAGACCGCTTGGTATAAGGACTGTTCTGGTAGGATCGCTGGACTTCAGAGAGTGATTTCGACCGGTCGGAAACCGAGTCGGCGGGCCGGGTGGCCGTCGCGGACACACTTTGCGCCTGTTTGTAGTTCAAATAAATCTCCGCGCTCTCGGAGCCCGCGAGGAACTTGTCGTTGTCGCCGCGGAAGCGGCGTGCCTCGGGCCGCCCGGCTGCCGACGGGGAAAGAATCTCGCCATCCGTCGTGACCACAAAACCGACCTTGGCCGCAGGCCAGTCTGCGCGAAGCCGCTCATCGAATGCCGGTGCGATTTCAGCGGCGGAACGTTGTGAAAGCATCTGTTCAACCTGAAGCACGAATTCGTGCTGCTGTTCGCCGAGGCGGGTCTCCACCTGCCGCGCAAGCGAATCGGTGACGCCTTGATAGAGCAGTGATTGCTGCCGTTCGAAGACGAGATGCTGATCGCGCAGCGAGCGGACGGCCAGCCACGCCAGGATCAGGCTCGGCAGCAACACCGCCAACACGAAGACGAGCGCGACTTTTTTCATCGTTGCGGGAATATCGCAAGTCGTCCTCCATAACCAAGCTCATTTTGAATTTCGTGTTCCGTAAGACTCCCACTGGAGAGCTTTGCGTGAAGACGGGCTATATTTTCCGTCCGAGAATTCCTTGCTGCGAAAAAGTAGATTGTCCGTTTCATTGGAGATTTGAATGCGCACCGAGGGTGATGCATTTTGGTATTGGGCTTTGAGGGCGTCAGCCTGAACCGCCAGTTTTTTTGCCGCATCGGCATAATTTCCAGCGTCCGCCTCGGCCAGAGCCTCGTCCTTTGCAATTGCTGTCATGAGAAGTTCGTTCTCGGCCTGCACAGCAGCGTTCACCGACTTTGCCGCGAGGGTCTCGTCGTCTGTGAACCGAACCCTCACGACTTCACTGACGGATTGCTCGTTGCCGCCGTCGAGTTCGTCAACGTATCTGACTTTCACCCGGGCAACTTCCGGCGCTTCATTTTTCACGAGGCAGCGAAAGAAAAGGCTGCGGTTCTGCCCGATGGTGAACTGGCTCAATTTCACCGTCGCCTTCCGGTTCTCGAATTTCTCCGTGCGCGCGACGAATCCAATCGGTTTCACGCCGTCAGGACAGATGATTTCAATGATGATCTCACGCGCAGCGACGGTCTGAAGTTCGCCCAGTTCCTTCGCGAAAATCTCTGGCAGCTTCTCCGTGTCCTTGACGTAATAATAATTGGCGTCGCTCGCCTCGGCCAACCCGGCCATTAAATCCTCGTTGTAGTCGTCGCCAACGCCGATGGTCGTGACGGCAATGCCTTTCTGCGCCAGTTGATGACCGAGACCGCGAAGGTCGCGCGTCGAACTCGGCCCAATGTTCGCGAGGCCGTCGGAGAGCAGCATCACGCGATTGATTCTTTTGGCGGAAATGTATTCTTCGATCTGCGCCGCGCCAGTCTTCACGCCGGAATAGAGCGCCGTGCTGCCGCCGGGTTCGATTCGTGAAATACGCCGTTTCAGCCCCGCCTTGTCCTCGACGCGTTGCGCCGAAACCAGAACTTCGGAGTTGTCGCTATACGTGACGAGCGAAAACACATCGTCGGAGGCAAGCCGGTCAACCAGTTGAATTGCGGCTTGCTTCGCCTTTTCAATCTTGGCGCCGGTCATCGAACCGGAGCGATCCAGCACGACGGCGATGTTCAGAGGCGTGCGCCTCGACTTTTGTTTTTGAGCAATGGCGGAGAGATCAATTTTGACAATCATCTCCTGTGGCGATCCTCTGCGCAAAACGTCACGGTCAGGGACAAGTTTCAAGTTCAAGGTGTCTGCGCCGGGCAGGTACCCGGCAAAGCCGGTGATGAGCCCGATGATGAGTATGCTTTTTTTCATGTGATTTTTACAGGTTTCTACGATTGGAGTTTGTACATGGCCGCAGTCATCCGACGCGTGTGCTCCCTGCGGAGCAACGTGTAGCTAACCATGCAATGGTTTGTTTCCATGGCCTCATAGTCGCGTAAACGACGCAATGAGTTGTCAGGCGTGGGCAAAAGAGTTGTAAAAGAATTGTGAGACAGTCCGGAGCACGGACCGCCGAGTTATTCCTGTTCGGCATGGTGAATGCAATGGCAGGAGCAAGGGGGCGGTCGTCTCCGCGAACGGTTGAAGCGAAAGAGGAAGTGGCGAGCGTATCAATCGTCCAAGCCAAAGCGTGGCCCGGAAGCATTCCGCACCGGAATGGTCCCTGGTTCAACTACTGAGCTTTTTTCGCGCCCGCCTTTTCCAGCGCCGCCTGCACGGCCTGCATCAACTCTTCCGCGCTGGCCCAGCCGATCAAATAGAACTGCAGCCGTTCCCACAGCCGTTGGTTGGGCCGCCGCCCCAGCACCAGTTGCAGCAGCAATCCGGCGATCACCGCCAGATGCAGCTGGGTCGCCACACCTTCCGGACTCTCCGCCAGCCAGTGCCGGCAGCCCAACAGGCATTTGATCCAGCGGAAGAAACATTCAATCTGCCAGCGCCTCCGATACAACGTCTGAATGTCCCGGCAACTCATCTCCGCCGGCCCCGTGTTGCTGATCAGCCGCATCACCGTGCCGCTGGGCTTGCGCAGCGTGATCAGTCGTAGTCGCCCGGTCTGATAACGCTTGCGGCTGCCCAGTTGCACCCCTTGATCGCCGAGGATGCCCGCCTGTCGCTGTTCCTCTGAAACGGGATTTTCCTGCAGCACCTGCACGACCGCTTCATCGCGCAAGCGCAACACAAAATGGCAGCCCAGTTCCTGCAAGCGGCCAAACATCTTGTAATCCTCGGCAAAGTAACGGTCGCCCACATACGTCGCCCCGGGCTGCAACTGCTCGCGCCAGACCTTGCGCTCGCACACCTTGCCCGGCGTCACCGCCACCCGTGCGGGTTTTTCATCCCACAGATGAAACGACACGTGAAAACGCACTGCGTGATTGTGACGTCCGGCTTTGCCTGCGCCATACTGCGCCCAGAACATCCGATGCGTGGCCGCGAAGATCGAACTGTCCCGCGCCAGCCACACCTGCCAGGCGGCCCGCGGGTCCTCGGGCCTCGGCCCCTGCACCTGCTCACTCAGGCTGGCGATGAGTTTTTCCAGCAGCTGCGGATCCAGCAGATGCTGCGCTTCGGAAAGGCAACTCGAAGCGGTCGAACGCGAGCAAACCTCCTGCTGCACCCGGCGCAAGCCGCTGGCGGCACTGGCGGCGCGGAACGACTCGATCACGGGATTGACCAGCGTGAAGAGAAACAGGCTCAGGTAATCGAACTGCTGGAGTTTGCGGCGCTTATCCTGCCAGGCCGGATGATGCCGATGATCTTTGGCGATGGCTTCCAGCCGCGCGCGGAAATCAGCGATGAGCTTCCATTGCCGCAGATCGTTCTGGCTGAATTTGGGTGCCGGATTGGACACCCCCGCACTCAAGCAAAGAACAGTACGAGGTACAAGTTACAACCTTGTTACAATGTCACCGTTCCGACACATTCACCGCATTCACCATGCCGAACAGGAATAACCGCCGAGTCCGCGCGTTCCTTTTGGATTCCCAAATCGGCGACTTCTGTTGAAGCCAAGACGACAAATTGTAACTCGCGGACAAGGCTGTCCGCGCCCCCGAGTTGGCGTTACAAAAACCTTTTGCCCCGTGGCAAACAACAGCGATACACTCCGGCACATGACGACGCCTCAAGTGAAACAGCAAACAGGAATAGGCGGATTGCCTTTGGTGCGAATCGAAACACCGTGGAGTATGGCGGAGGTCTATTTGCAGGGCGCAACCGTGACGCACTTCCAAAAGCACGGAGAGCCGCCGCTGTTGTTTCTCAGCGCCAAGAGCCGTTTTGAAAAGGACGCGCCGATTCGCGGTGGCATCCCGGTCATCTTCCCTTGGTTCGGCAAGCCGGAGGGTAAACCAGCCCAGCACGGCTCCGTTCGCACGCGGCAGTGGGATTTTGTTGAATCCAAAACACAGGCCGATGGAAACGTGACAGCGCGATTTCGCCTTCCAGCAAGTGCGGATTTGCCGTCCATCGTCGTCGAATACGTTGTCACCGTCGGCCAATCGCTTTGCGCAGAGCTGATCGTGACGAACAATTCAAAGAGCGAGTTCACTTTTGAGAATTGCCTACACACCTATTTCACTGTCGGCGACATTTCGCAAACCAACGTCAGCGGATTGAAAGGCGTGGAGTATCTGGACGCGATGGACAACTTCACGCGCAAGACGGAACGTGAGGATGCCATCCGTTTCACGTGTGAGACCGACCGCGTCTATTTCAACACACCGCATACGACTGAAATTCACGATGCCGCGCTGCGCCGGACGATTCGTGTGGAAAAGGAGAACTCGGTTTCAACCGTGGTATGGAATCCGTGGATTGAGAAGGCGAAGCGCATGGCCGATTACGGTGACGAGGAATACAAGACGATGGTGTGTGTTGAATCCGGCAACGTGCGGAGCGAAGCGATCAGGCTCGCGCCGGGTGGAACATCAAGCTTGAAAGTGAAGATGTCGAGTGTGTTGTGAGCTTGTAAGGCGCAACAAAACTAAACCCGGAATGTAAAATGTGGTTTCTTTACTTAAAATGAATTCAAAGCCAGATGAAAGTCTCGTCAAGAAAGGCGAACGCAATTTTAGAGACTGGTGTGGCCTGTTCCGCCGCGATCTAAAAGTGTGGTTAGTCCTAAACATCGTCTGGCTTGGCCCATCGGTTTTGATTTTTGTAAACAGCTTTTGGGGGATAAGTATTGTTCGACAGGAATTAAAAGAAGCGAAACAGGAGAGAGACATGCTTAAGGTTCAACTCGCCCCTTTCTGGGCCGCAGGCGATCGCATGTTTTCAAATGCCCCGGTTGACAAACGCTTGGACTTATTGGTTGGGATGGTAGGAACAATTACAAACGAATTACGGAATACAGATGAGAGAACTAGTGGGATCCAAAAAAGCCCGAGCGGAAGAACACGCTTGGGCGGTGTCCTCATGGGAGAACCTTTGGTTATACAAATGGAATACAATATCGCCGCTACAAATGTCGTGGCATCTGACTGGAACGGTGCATTGAATCACTTGGAACGAGCAATCGCACTTTACGAAGATGATAATAAGGAATCCAAAATCGTTAGTGCCCGCTTCGATGAAACCTTTGCTATGTATGCCTTGGGTTCATGGGTTGCAGTCCATTTGGACAAACGCGACAAGGCAGAACATTGGCTTGAATACGCCGCGCGTGAATTACGCGAAATCAAAAACCCTGAGCCGCCTGGAAATATTGCCATTTACTTCCAACTACTGATCACGATGGGGAAAACAAACGAAGTTGGTTCAGGATTGACTATGCTTACTCACAATGCCCGCAACGCAAACCCTGCCCAACAAGAACGCTTAAAAACTTTCGTAGAAAGTGTAAAAGCCGCATTAACCGAGCACCTCAGAACGAAGCAATGAGTTGCTGGCTCAAAACGGCATGCACGGAGTGTTGCCCCCTTACCAGTCCAATCACCTCGTTCCACCGATACTCGGCTGCTTGTCCTTGAGCGGTGTGAAATTCCCATTCTCGCAACACGCCACGAAACCTTCCGTCACAGATTTCAATTCCTCCCAACGCGCGCGAATCTTCTTCGCTTCAGCCGGCGAGATTTCGTTGTCACCCGCAGCACTGGCGATGACCGCCAGCAGGTCGGCAAATTCCTGCACGATTTCGTTCGTGGCAGGAATCAGATAATCAGGATGCGGGTTGTTCTGCTTCGGATTGAGAATGAAGAAGCCGCCCGCGCGCTCACAAATCCATTGCACAAGCCGCCGGTCATTCGTGCTCTTCAACAA
The DNA here is from genome assembly GCA_013140495.1 of Verrucomicrobiota bacterium. GTDB lineage: Bacteria > Verrucomicrobiota > Verrucomicrobiia > Limisphaerales > JADLHS01 > JADLHS01. Next base: position 29,195 of record JABFSR010000231.1, on the reverse strand, counting down.
TTGCTCGATGCGATCCAATGGATTCACCGCGCCGCTGCCGTCGCCGTCATCCTGCTCGGCCCACTTGTAAATCATGGAAAGCGAGAGGTTGAGATCGGCGGCGACCTGTTTGGCGCTGGTGTTCTGAAGGACCTCGCGCAGGAGTTCGTGCGATTGCATTGGCGAACGATGAAAAAGCTGGCGCTCCGTGGCAAGACAGAACCGCAGAAACAAACCGGCAATCCGGGCAGATCAACCACGAAATACACAAAACACACGAAAGTCGGAACAAACCGGATTGCGCCGTTTCGTCTGCATGGAATCAAGAGTGGGTGTGATCTTGTAATCTCCGATAGCATCCTGCTTCGTCAGTTTCTGTGTCCCTTTCGTGTGTTCCGTGTATTTCGTGGTTCAACTCACCTTCCGTTCCAAATGGCCACACAAATTGTAGATGCGCGGTGAGTTGATCCGTCGTTCCATGTCATCGTGATCAGACACAACAACGAATCAACACATGAAACGGGCGGCAGTTCGCTGGACTGGGGTTCGCCTGCCGACTGGATCGAGGTTGGATTCGATCTTGTTTCTAGCTTGCTAGAGTCCTTGCCAGACCTTTTACTTTGATCGGCAACCAACTCCGCGAGGAAAAATGATTAACCAAACAATCAGCCTGGTCGTTGGATTCGGTGTCGCTTCACTCAACTGGATCAACGTCCTTTGTCGGCGGAACAAAACCGTCAACCCCAACTGAATCATGTCTGCATATCTTGTCTATTTGTTCTGTCTGGTGGTGGGCTTCGTATTCGTGCTCGGCAGCGCGCTCCTCGGTCACATGGGCGGAGATCACGGCCATGTTGGCGGTAGCGGCGGACACGCCGAGGCGGGTGCGGACAGCAGCGATTCGCCGGGCGTTTCATTCTTCAGCCCCATCGTGATGGCGGCGTTCGTCACGGCGTTCGGCGCGTTCGGCCTTATCTTCCTGCAGTTTCAATTGACCAAGTCGCCCGCCGTCAGCGCGGTGCTCTCTGTTATCTGCGCGTCAACTGTGGCTGGTTTGCTTGTGAGCGTGTTGCAAAAACTTTTCCACGCTGCCGACAGTTCCAGCGAATCCCAGGTGTCAACTCTGGTCGGCCACGTCGCAACAGTCATCACTCCCATTCCCGCAGGTGCGGTTGGCGAAATAGCCTACGTTCAGTCCGGCAGCCGCTACACCGCTCCGGCGAGGGAGGAACAAGGTCTGGCCGTGACAACAGGCAGCCAGGTTAAAATCACCCGCGTGGTTGGCTCTCAATTTTACGTTGCACTCGATGCTTCACTCACCAGTCCGAAGAACACTTAACATCCAAATCCTATGACCATGATCCTGAATCCAATGCTCGCCGAACTTTTCGCCGGGCCAATCATCATCGTTGCGGCGGTCGCGCTCGCTGTTGTCCTGCTGCTGGTGTTCATCACCATTCTCAGCCGCTACACCAAGGTCGGCCCGAACGAAGTCCTCGTGGCTTCCGGTATGCGCCATAAATTCACCGACCCGGACGGCACCGTGCAAAAGCGCGGCTTCCGCATCAAGAAAGGCGGCGGCACATTCGTCGTACCGATCCTCGAAAAGGTGGACATCCTCTCGCTGGAGTTGATGACCATTGATGTGCAAACGCCGGAGGTTTACACCAGCAAAGGCGTGCCCGTGAAGGTGGACGGCGTGGCGCAGGTCAAAATCAAGGGCGACGACATTTCAATCGCCACCGCGGCGGAACAATTCCTCAGCAAAAGCACCGATGAAATCAAGAACGTGGCAATGCAGACGCTCGAAGGTCATTTGCGCGCAATTCTCGGCACGATGACCGTCGAGGAAATTTACCAGAACCGCGACGCGTTCGCCTCCAAGGTGCAGGAAGTCGCCGCCACGGACATGCAGAACATGGGCCTTGGCATCGTCAGCTTCACAATCCGCGACATCCGCGACACGCAAGGCTACCTCGACGCACTCGGCAAGCCGCGCATTGCGCAGGTGAAACGTGATGCGCAGATCGCCCAGGCCGAAGCCGACCGTGATGCGATGATCAAATCATCACAAGCCACGCAGGCGGGACAGGAAGCGAAGTTCGCTGCGGACTCGAAGATCGCCGAGGCGCAGAGGGATTATCAGTCCAACGTCGCCGGCTACCAGGCCACGGTGAACCAGAAGAAAGCCGAAGCCGACCTCGCCTACGATTTGCAGAAATACAAGACCGGCCAGCTCGTGAAGGCGGAAGAAGTCCAGGTGGAAATCATCGCCAAGCAAAAGCAGATCGAGTTGCAACAACAGGAAATTCTCCGCAAGCAGCGCGAACTCGAAGCGACCGTGCAGAAACCCGCCGACGCAGAACGCTACAAGGTTGAAACACTCGCCAACGCGAAGAAGTTCCAATTGGAAACCGAGGCTGCTGGTGCTGCTTCTGCGACAAAGGCACAGGGTTTTGCCGCTGCCGATGTCGCCAAAGCCACTGGTATCGCGGACGCTGAAGCCAACAAGGCAAAGGGTATCGCGCAAGCGGTCATCATTGAAGCTCAAGGCAAGGCCACAGCAGAAGCCACGCGCCTCAAAGCCGAAGCATTCCAGAAATTCAATGAAGCTGCCGTTCTCGAAATGCTCATCAAGGTCATGCCCGAGATTGCAGCCCGCATCAGCGAGCCGCTCTCCAAGATGGAGAAGATGGTCATCATCAATTCCGGCAGCGGCCCCGGCGGCGGCGCGAGCAAGCTGACGGGCGACGTGACACAGATCATGGCGCAACTGCCGCCCGTGCTGGAAAGCCTGACCGGCGTGAAGTTCGAGAAGTTGCTGCAACAAATCCCTGCGCTGAAGAGCGCGATGGGGAAAGGTGATCAGAAAGCGGAGTAACCGTGACAAAAGATGAGTTCATTCGATTGCACAGGTCAGCCGTGCGGCGAGACACGCGCGGGGTTTGGGTCTTCCTAACAGTTACTTTAGCCGTGCCTTTTGTGCTGGCTTTGACTGGGAAAGAAGCAATAAACAGCCCGGCAGTCGAAAAGTTTTTTGATTCGTTAGTTACTGTAAAACGTTATCAGGGATTCGCAGGGCTTGGCTTATTGGTGATGACGCTGTTGTTAGCAGTGGCTGCAAGGGCGCGAAAGCCATGCGGTGTAACTTGTCCAAGTTGTGGCAGGACTATTTTCGGCGTGCGCAGTCGTATCACGTTGCTCACAAGCAACTGTGGGTTCTGTGGAGAAAGGATTATCTCTTGACCACGAAGCAAGAGTTTATTGCAAAGCTCCGAGAGCGAGATCGCATATCCTCAAGAACGGCTCTTGCCTTTGGAATACTGTTGGTCGCGGCACCGCTTGGTATGGCGTTGATAGATTTCGCCCGGACGCGTGGTTATCTCGGCTGGTCAGGCAATGTGGATGTGATGAAGGTGTTTTTGGTAATTTGGGTAATCGCCTTCTTCGTAGTTTTTATAGGAATGCTTGTCGTGAGTGTCGGGCGTTATGGCGTGTATTGTCCGCACTGCAAGAAGCAGCTTTCCGCAATTTCTGCAGAGATCACGATCGCAACCGGATTTTGCGGGTTATGTGGTGAACAAGTATTTGAACAGTCGTTTAAGAAAGCAGAATAGAAAGGCTAAATTATGGGCTGGGGCAGAATGATGTTATTGGGAAATGTCGGGCAGCAGCTCGACATTGGCGATATTGAGAACGCCGTGACCGAGATGCAGGGCGCGTTTCTCGACAACCAACGTGTTGATCTCGACCAGGCCAAAAGCATTGCGGCGTTGAAGCGTGAGAACCGCGATCTAAAGCTCTATCTCGCCACACTGATCCGGTTGCTTGTCTCCAAAGGCGTCGTCAAGCCGGAGGAAATCGAGACCGTGGTGCGGGCCATCGAACCCACCCCATGAAACTTCGCCGCTCACGACAGAACCTTGTGTTCGCCGGAGTCTGCGGCGGACTGGCCGAGCAGTTCGAGTGGTCGTCCTTCCGGCTGCGCGTGGTCTGGGTGATCGCCACTATATTCACCGCTTTCGCAGGCGTGATTCTCTATCTGGCCCTTTGGTACCTGATGCCAAAGGAGAACCCGGGATTTGAACCCGCCGTGGCCCAGCCGTGGCGCGGACATTGACCACGAAACAATGAAGAAAGGACATTTATGTTTGGTTTGATTGAATTGGTTTTGCTTCCGTTGGTCCTGCTGTTTGCCATTCCGATCGGACTGGCAATGCTGGCGTTCTGGGTCTGGATGTTGATTCACGCCATCCAAAACAAGGGCCTCAACGACGGCGAGCGGATCGCCTGGGTGCTCGTCATCGTGTTCGTCCACTTTCTCGGCGCGGTGCTCTATTTCTTTATTGGCAAACCGAAGGGCAAGATGCCACCTGCGGCAGCAACCGCGTGAATCAGTTAAAGCAACAGCCAGCTTTGAACTTGGAACCCGGAACATGAACAGTGAGCCACTCATCATCGGCAGCAATGGCTATGTGTCGCGCATTGACGTCGTCACCGGTCAGGAACTCTGGCGCACGAAACTGCTGTCGGGTCTGCTCGGCGGCTCCAGTTGCACCGATGTTTCGGTTCTGCTCCGCGAGCAATTTGTTTTTGCCGGCACGCATGGTCACCTGTTCTGCCTTGATCTGGCCACCGGCAAGATTCTCTGGAAGAACGAACTGAAAGGAATGGGTTACAACGACGTCGCCCTCGCCATGGAAGGCGTGTCCATTCAATTCCTCACCAAGGTTGAACGCAGCCACAGCAACACGGGTTCACACTGAATTGCCCCTCGGCTTTCAGGAGCAAATTCATTTCTGAACCCGCTGCACCGCAGGCCGCACCCGTTCAGCCAGCAACTTGTAGCCCTCGGCATTGAAGTGAAGTTTGTCGCTGATGAAAAGTTCCGGACGCGGTTGGCCGTTGGCATCGAGCGAGACGTCCGCAACATTCAGATACTTTACGCGTGGTTTGCCTTTGGCGAAATCTGCGACCATTCCGTTCAAGGACCGTTCGCGAGCCGCCTCCGGCCAGCGTGCCACACTCGGACTCAGCGAAATGAAATTGATTTCCGTCTCCGGCAATCTGGCGTGCACCCTGGCAACAAAGTCTTTGAAATCGGCGAACACTTGGTCCGGCGACTTGCCCGCATGAAGATCATTGCCACCAGCCCTGATGAAAATCTGTTTCGGCGCATGCGGGAAGATTAGGCGTTCGGCAAAATGCGTGGAGTCCACAATTTCAGAACCGCCAAAGCCGCGGTTGATGACCGGCGTCTGCGGAAAATCCTGCGCAAGCGATTTCCACATCCGTATCGTGGACGACCCGATGAACAACGCAGCACCCTTGGGTTGCGCATTGGTTTTGTCAGATTCCTCCATGATAGAGATTTCCTTTTCCCATCGGGTGAAGTCATGAACCTCGGGCGTCAGCCAGTTGTTGAACCGCAGCCATTCCTCACACCGCTCCGGCCACCTGGCGGTCGGACCGTTTTGTGGATTACGGCTGTCGCCATGCCCACCAGCAGCGTAGGTGTGCATCTCCGCAGGTACGCCCTTGTTGCGCAATGCCTGATAAAGTCTCAATGAATTCTCAACAGGAACAGATTTGTCCGCCATCGTGGCAACAAGGAAAAACGGCGGACAATTGCTGCGAACCTGATTCTCGATGGACAGCAATTGAATCTGTTCCGGCGTGGGATTGTCTCCAAACAACGCGCGGCGCGAACCCTTGTGGACGAACGAGTCCTCCATGGTAACGACTGGATAGATCAACGCCGCAAAGTCAGGACGCGCACTCACGGCGTCCAAAGCGTGACCGGTCTTGCCCTCGGTGGAATCCCACAACGTAGCTGCGCAGGCGGAGAGGTGTCCGCCCGCCGAACCGCCCATCACACCGATGCGATCCAGTCGCACACCAAACTCCGCCGCACGCGAACGGACAATTCGCACCGCGCGCAACACATCCTGCAATGGCGCGGGATGGCCGTAGTTGTCGAGGCGATACTTGAGCACGAACGCCGTGATGCCGAGTGAATTCAGCCAGCGGGCATCACCTTTGCCATTGCCCACGCGCGCGTATCCGCCGCCGGGTGAAAAGACGACTGCAACGCCTGTGGACTTGGCAACCTCCGGCGCATACATCGTGAGCGTGGGGTTATGGACATTGGTGAAGCGTCCGTCGAATTCCACCTCGGGTGTGAAGCTCGCTTTTTGACCAGGAACGCCCTCAGGCCAGAGTGGAATGACGAGTGGCTCGGCGCAAAGCAGACCGGAGATAGACGCAAAGACGCAAAGGAGCAAAGACGCAAAGCGTGAAGGAGACCACGGTTGAACTCTGTTTGTCATGTTCATGAATGGATGCAGTCTTGTCACTCAATGTTACGGAGGCAATCAGAAGTTTGCGGTCAAGGCGACCAGTGGTCCTGATTCCGAAACTTCAAAACCCGTCGCAGTTATTTCAGTCCTCGTGCCGAGCGAACCACACCTTCCACAATGGTCGCGCCCAGCGTCTCACCGTAAAAGCTCACACTCGCCTCATAGCCACCCTTGCGATACTCCTCCGCCGGCAACATGTAGCTCACCCATTCGTCCGCAAGCCCGCCGATCGTCACACATTTCGCGCCGGTGATTTCGCGCGCCCTGGCCTTGATGTCCATCCCCAATTGCGCCGCCATTTCGCCGGGCACACCGAGGATGACCAGATCGCCCATGCGGAAGCATGTGCTCCGTGTTTGCGTCGGCTGCAAATGATCGAGGAACGCCTGCATCGTCGTCTCGTTCAAACCATATTCCGCGCCTCCAGTCTTCATGAAATCAGGATGCCATGAGCATTTCGGCAACTTTATTTCCTCGCTGTGAAAGCCAAACACATCCACCTGGCGCGGGCGGACTTTGTCCCACACGCGCCATGATTCAATCCCCATCTCGCGACCGTATCGCTCCGCGCGTTCCCAATTGCTCCCCGCATCCGCAGGCGGCGTTGGAGATTGATCACCCTCCGCGCCGTTGTAATACATCGCAACGACCCCCTGCCCTATCAGCGACTCCAACGTGCGCTGCAAATGCCCCGGCCAGTCGCCTGAGAAAAGCATGTCTCCCTCGTCCATGAACGTGGGATGCGCCGTCCAGTTCACCAGCACGGCCAGCGGCTTTCCATCGCTCAGGTCCACACGTGTCACCGTCAAATCCGCGTCATGCGTCGTGCCGCCATCCCGGCGATTCCGATTTCGGTTGGGAACCGCAATTGTCATTGAGCCTGCCAGCGCAGGACGCAACTCCTTTGCCGCGTCGCGCACAGCCTTGGCCAATCGTTCCGCCGTGTGCTCAAACAATTCCTTGTGAAAAAGCCCGACCTGTGGATTCGCAAATGTATTCCCCGGATGCAACGCCATCATGTCAAAACTTGTGTGAGTGTGGCTCGGCAGCAACAACACTTGATCGGTAGTCCAACCATCAGCGACAAGTCGTTGCATCACTGCGGCCTTGAATAGCGGCGGGAACGCCAGCACATCGGCTGTGACCAGCGCGAATCTTCGCCCGCCCTTGGACACCACCAACGCCTTGGCCCAGACCCGGTCATGCACACCGGTTGCCGGCTTGCTCAACCGCGCGCCGTAGCCGCCCAACGCAGCCTTCATCTCCAGCGGCGGCGTCAAATCCGCACGCGCCGCACCCGCCTTGAAGGATGACGCTTCTTGCGCTTGCGATTCACGAACCACGGCAGAAAGCATAATGCAGCCAAGCGCCATCTGCACCACACGATATGCGAAGCCCCAATCAGAGATACGCCCGCGCGTTAAACCGAAGCAAAACGAACACAGCCCTGCAACGCTTGAGTTATTGTGAATCATACCTGAAATGCCTTTCTCAACATCGCGACGCTTTTCGGCACAGCGACATCGGCGTCCTGCTTCCCCTCCATCTCCAAAGACACGTAGCCGCGATAGCCCACATCGGCCAGCATTCGTGCGATGCGCTTGTAATCAATGTCGAGCGTGTACCATTCACCTCCGCCTGGATACGTCTTGGCCTGGACGAACACTGCCTTGGAGGCGATTTGACGGAGTTGTTCGTAATCGGCGGTCTTGTAGGGCTCGGTGAGAAAGTTCCCCGTATCCATCAAAACCCCCAGCCACGGTGATTTGATCGCGTTGACGATTCTCAACAACCCCTCTGCCGTGCGTGCGAGTCCCCAATGATTTTCCAGCGCCAGCATCACCCCGCATTCCTCCGCCTTTGCAAGACACGCTACGATGCCGCCGATACACCACTTGAATCCTTCTTCCTCAGTGTGACCGGGCAAGATCGCCTCCACACCATGCTTCGCCATCAAGTCGTCGAAATCCTTCGCCGTACCCCAGCGCCCGGTATTGATGCGCAATGCCGGAATCCCGAGATCGTAACAAATCTCGATGCACTTCTTTGTGTGCTCAACATTGGCGGTGACAGTTTCCGGATTCGGATAGACGAATCCTTGGTGCGTTGAAAGGCAGACCGGCGCGACACCATGCGTGAACGCGAGCCGCTTCAGTCGTCGCAAATACGAACGATGCTCCGCCGTGAGCGGCTCCTTCTCCGGCAACTCCATCTGGCGATGCAAAATGTCCACGCCCTCCACCCCAAGCGCCGAACATTTCTCAATCACCGACTCAATGGACACTTTCGTGTCGCGGAAGTGCCAGTAGGAATATGTGGCGATGGCGAGTTTGACTCGCGGCTTTGCAACGGGTGTGTCTGCCGCCAAAGTTGAGCGCGCCGAGAGCACAGTCGCCGCCAGCGCTGATGTGGTAAGAAAGTTTCTGCGGTTCATAGTTTGAGTGCGAATGGTTTACTTGAACGGCGAAGCGATAGGCAAACTTATTTCCAGATCGAATGCCGAGGTGATCTCAATCCGGTGGGATAGGGAACTCGCGAGAACGTCTTTTCAAAAACCCGCACCTCAGGGACTCGCCTTCTCAAACCGCGCCTGACCCGACTTCCGATCCACCACCACGACCAAAGGCGACACCACTCCATTCGTGGAAAAACGGTATTTCCAATTCTGACCCTCCGTGGACTCGGAAACAATCTGCGCCTGCGGATAACGATTGAGCAACACATGCATCCCGATCTGCCGCGTCTCATCCATGGAACTCAACTTGGAAGCATTGCCAGCCCCGCCATCCGGAACGCGACCGCAAGAGCAAAGCCCCATCCACAACACCAGCATTGAGAGCCGGCAAATCTTCATAGTTCAAATGGATGCCAGACACCCGACCCAACGCCCGCCGGGCCACAAGTTGTGGGACTCGCGCCCCAGACAACCGTAACGATCCTGTTTACGAGATTGCTCATGTCCGGCCTTTTTGTGTTGGCTGCATCGCAGCCTTCCAAAAACATCCCCTTCAAAACCCCCGGTAAAACTTGGCTCCCCTCTTACTCTTGTTTCTTACGAGGCCGATGCGTCTCGCAATATGTTATCAGCCTCTTGCACATACTTGTAATCTTCTTGCTGAAGTGCTGCCGCACGACCATCGCGTAAACAAGCCTCTGCCTGCTCTCGGTGACCCGCCTCAAAAAGCGCTTCTGCCATCGCAATTAAGATCGTGTACGAATCAGACTCAAGCTCCCGCGCTTGCTCTAACGCAAGCCGATAGTAATGAAGCGACGCTTGAGCATCCCTGCTCGCGGTGAAGTCGGCAAGCGACTCGGTCAAACTCGGATGCCAAAAACCTTCGGCGACCTGCTCTTCATAAAATGTGAGCAAGTCCTTGTAGCGCGACTGTTCCACCACGCGGTCATCAATCGCCGACGCCTCACAAATCCGGCCGGCCAGCCTGCTTAGCTCAGGATTGATCACGTCGAAGAAATGCTGATTGCGGTCTTCAGTGGTCATGGGGTGTGATTCGGTCTAGTCAGTATGGCTTTTGCTGAGGGCGGGAGCGGTGTCTACTCTCCAGGATGAGCGTGGGTTGCGAACCGCAGAGCGGAACGCCGGGCCACAGTTTGTGGGACTCGCGCCCCAGACAACCGTAACGATCCTGTTTACGAGATTGCTCATGTCCGGCCTTTTTGTGTTGGTTTCATCGTGACCTTGCAAAAATACACCATTCAAAATCCCCGCTAAAACAACACTTCCCTCTTACTCTTGTTTCTCACGAGGCCGTTTCATGGGTCTTAACATCGGGATAGTGGGGATTCAAACTCCAAACGACGCCATCGGTGAAGAATATCGGAATGATAATCGGAATGCGCTTCCGTGTCTCGGTCTCAACGAGTGACCAATCCGGTGACTCAATCAGTTCTTTGAATGACTCTTCCTCTGCCAACGCGGGGTCGTCAAAGCGCTCCTGCTCCCTGAGCGGCGATACGCGCAGGCTGAAATCAATGTATGCCCGCACGTGAGCTAACTCGGGAACGTCCGCAATCGGTTCGAGCCGATAGTGGCCGAAAAAACTTGGAAACTCGGCATTCTTCTCCTCGATGCTCGCAATCAAGTGCTGCTGATAAAAAAGTTGGTATCTCATGGCGCGTGCGATAGCAGTCTAGTCAGTATGGCTTTTGCTGAGGGCGGGAGCGGTGTCTGCTCTCAGGGGTGAGCGTGGGTTGCGAACCGCAGAGCCACCCATTGTGAGACTCCCCAATAAAGTAATCTTCGCTCTCATTCTTGTTTCTCACGAGGCCACATTTTGTGTAAATGGTAACTCAAAATGCCTGAGATGATTCTTCCAATCTCTGTCATACTCCGCGTTCATAATTACGTCACGCCAATCAAGGCGTGCCAGCTTAACTTGACAAGCAAACTCGTCAAAACTGCCACCAGCCGAAAATACGATGCAACGTAAAATCCTATCAGAAAAAACTCGCGGATTCTCCATCTGCAACTCAGTCAACAACTGAAGAATCACAACCGCATCTCCCTCCGAGAAATCTTTTCGGACTTTTGCGATGATGTCTTGTGCCAGCATAATCTTCGGCGCGCGCAGTGGCCTAACATGGATTTACCCGCAAGATTCGGCATATCAAGGTTGGCATGATCCGGTTGTATTTCAGACTTCACTCCTTGTCAACAGGGGTTTATGGATATTTGTCTGGCCTGGCGCATGAATCGTTCTCGCGCTGTGTTGCGGTCGGACAACCTCCACATTCCATATCTGTTACCGTGGGTTTCACCCAAGGCTGGTGGTGTTGGGCTTCTTGGCGGCTGGTCGGATGGGATTACCTATATTATGAGGGGAGGTCGGGATCGGTTGGCCATGTTCGTGTGGGAAGTTTTTGCCCGGCGGCCACGGGATGTCCCGTCGGGTGGGCGGATTGGATGTCAGTGTTTTTCCTTGATCTTCAGGTTTCGGAATTCCACGCGGTAGCCTTCACCCTCCACGCCAATGTAACCCTTGTCCCGACCGCATGCGTCGAACTGACAGGTGACCTCGCCATTGACCCAGAGTGTCAAAACCTTGCCAGCAGCGGTGATCTCCATCGTGTTCCATTCGCCAGCAGGTTTCACGCGCGTGCCGGATATCTGCTTGCTCAGGTTGAACGATTTCTTCTGGCCGTCTGCACCCGGAGTTTGACCAAAGAGAAAGCCGTCCTTGGCGTCGCCGAATTGAGCCTGATGCCAGATGTCGCCGTTTTTGGAATTGCGGACGTAGGCGCCGCTGTTGTAACCGGTCTTGCCCTCCACCTTGGTGTAGCGGAATTCGAGGTGGAAGGTGGCGTCGCTAATTTCCTTGTCGAGCAGGAGCATGTCGTGCCCACCGTCGCCGTCGCAGATCAAGAGTTTCTGCCCGGCATCCACGTGCCATTGTTCACGACCAAGCTGGCCGGTGGGCGGCACGGAGACGCGATACCAACCTTTGAGATCGGCAGGCGGAAGAACGTCCACCCAACCGTCGGGTTCGCTCTGGAGTTTGCTTTTGGTTTCCTCCGCGTGTGTGGCTTGCAGCCAGAGCAAGCAGGAGGTCAGAAGGAGAAGTGTGCTGGTGGCTTTGAGGGAGTAACGCGCGTTGTCGAGCATGGCTGAGGCTAATCGGAATCACTCCCGCAAGGCAAGAGCGGCAGGATGAAGGCGAAGGTCGGTGGAGGTTGAAATGCGTTTTAAGGGCAGAGATACTAAAGAGCCCGTCAGAGACGGGTCTTCGGCAATTGCACCAACCCAGCCGCCGATCACTTGTTGTGTACGACCTTCAAAGGCAGCATCAATTCCATCTGGCACACGTCGTAACAATACCATTGTGCGACACCCCGCCCGAACCATTCATTCTGGATGGAGGCGATGACAGGCGCATAAAAGGTCTTTGGCCAGCTTTCTTTATATGTCTTGTCCAGCACGAATGGCGCGGTAAGGACGTAGAGAAGCACGAGACATACGATCCCGATCACAATCCAACGCAATCTTTTTTTCCCAGGCATAATGACTATCCAAACGTCGCACGACCCGCACGCCGGTTTATCGGCAATGGCTGAAGATCGAACGACGCCGGGAAGTTCATACTCTGCGAGTCCCAAAGTTGTCGAGCGATAAAAATCAACGTGATGGAAGGTGCGTCTGAGCACAGCTCCCTGAATGCTGACGGAGCGCGGCTGTGTCGTGGAGACCAGCCGCAGCATGTCCGAACGTCAAAGCGTGTTTAATCATTCCAATGCGCCGGGCAATGCGCAGTTGCTGCGGCTGGGCTTTGCCACAGTCGCGCTCCGGGACGGTATTGAGATGCGCATACCGGCGACTCCCCTTCCGGCTCGCATTTCCCGAAACTGGCTGAAATACTTTCCGCATGTGCCGAAACAAATGTGGACGCCGCATCACCGTGCGCACAGGCATTTTGCTGGTTACGTTGCTGGTGGCGCACACGCTCGTTGCCGCGCCCACCAACGTCCTTTTCATTGCGATTGATGATTTGAATGACTGGGTCGGCTGTCTGGGTGGTCATCCACAGGCTCGCACCCCGAACATTGATCGTCTCGCTGCGCGCGGCACATTGTTCAGCAACGCGCATGTGCAGTCGCCGTTATGCAATCCCTCACGCAGCAGTTTGCTCACAGGACTGCGTCCGTCCACCACAGGCATCTACGGTCTCGTGCCCGGCATCCGGGAGGTCGCCGCCACCAAGAGCAGCGTCACGTTGCCGCAATACTTCGCGCGGCACGGTTGGTTCACAGCCGGTTTCGGCAAGGTGTTTCACGACGGCTCGATCCCGGTGGACCAACGCACGAAGGAGTTCAACGTATGGGGCATCGCGCCGGGCATGCCGATGCCAAAGGAGAAGTTCGTACAAACACCCGCCAAGATGGCGGCGATGGACTGGGGCATCTTTCCCACCAACGACAGCGAGCAGGCGGATTGGAAGATCGCGGACGCGGCAATTGCGCAGTTGAAGTCACTGCCGACGGGCAAACCGTTCTTCGTAGCAGTGGGTTTTCGGCTGCCGCATGTACCGTGTTTCGCATCGCAGAGCTGGTTCGATCTTTTCCCGCCGGAAGACCAGATCGTGTTGCCGCCGGTGAAGGAACACGACCGCGATGATGTTCCTGAGTTCTCATGGTATTTGCACTGGAAGCTGCCCGAGCCAAGGCTCTCCTGGCTCAAGCAGGCGAACCAGTGGCGACCACTCGTGCATGCGTATCTGGCGAGCACAGCGTTCATGGACAGCCAGGTGGGACGCGTGCTGGATGCGCTCAATGACATTGGTGCAGCGAGCAACACTGTTGTTGTGCTGTGGTCGGACAATGGCTGGCATCTCGGCGAGAAAGGGATGACCGGCAAGACGACTCTCTGGGAGCGTTCGACTCATGTGCCGTTGATTTTTGCCGGACCCGGCGTGGCCCAATCTGCGAAATGTAATCAGCCCGTCGAGTTGCTCGATATTTACCCGACGCTTGTTGAACTATGCGGACTGCCACCAAGAGATGGGCTCGAAGGCCACAACCTTATGCCGCAGTTGAAGAATGCAAAAGCCGCGCGTCGCTGGCCTGCGATCACCACTCACAACGTCGGCAATCACGCCATCCGATCGGAGCGCTGGCGTTACATCCGCTACGCGAACGGTTCGGAAGAACTCTACGATATGCGCGCCGACCCGAATGAGTGGACGAACCTTGCCTCTAAACCAAAATTCGCCAAAGTGATTCGCGAGCACGCGCAATGGCTGCCGAAGATCAACACACCGCCCGCACCCGGCAGCGCTCATCGAATTCTTGTCCAGGAACACGGCCAGTGGCTGTGGGAAGGAAAGCCAATCATCGCGGCGGAGAAAGAGGAATGATCCGAGGGGCGAGTAACAGCGAAGAGGCAAATTCATTTTCAATGTTGATTTCAACATCAGCCTCCCGTCAAGTTGGCGGATGCAATTTCCCCGCTTCACTTTTCGCGTGGCCGAGACCCTTGCGATACTCGTCTTGCTCTCCATAATCACAACGAGTTCCGCTGGCGATGAGCCGCGTTCACTTTTTGTAGAAGGTTACGCCGGGCGACCCAGCTATGCGCCGGGTGAAGATTTAACATTGCATGTTTCAACGAGCGCTGCGGCGTTCTCAGTCGAGATCGTGCGACTCGGCGCGAAGACTGAATCGGTCTGGTCGTCGGCATCGGTGGTTGGTCGCGAACATCCGATCCCGGAGGACGCGTGTTCTCGCGGCTGCCGATGGCCAGCGGCGGTGACGCTGAGAATCCCCTCGGAATGGCGGAGTGGTTACTACCAGGTGGCGTTGCGTGTGCGCGATGGTGGCGGAAAGTTCATCCAGCGCAACACGCGAACGGCGGAAGGAAGCTGCTACTTTGTGCTGCGTCCCGCCGAACCCGCCAAGGCATCGAAGATTCTCCTCCAACTTTCCACCCACACTTACAACGCCTACAACAACTGGGGTGGCTTTAGTCTATATGGTTACCACGCAAAGGACGGCAACCAGGGCCATCGTGTTTCCTATGAGCGTCCGCCGGGGAGTCTGTTCTTCATGTGGGAGCAACCGTTCGTGGAATGGGCGGAGCGAAATGGCTACACGTTCGACTACGCAGCAAACGGCGATCTTGAGTTTCACCCGGAGATGCTGAAGGCATATCGCCTCGTCCTCAGCGTCGGTCATGACGAATACTGGTCCGCACCGATGCGCGACAACCTGGAAAAGTTTATCGCCAACGGCGGCAACGTGGCATTCTTCAGCGGCAACACTTGTTGCTGGCAGGTGCGCACTGAAGACGGTGGCCAGGCGCTCACCTGCTGGAAACAGAATTTCCACTCGGACCCCGTCTATTCAGCACGGGGAAGCTTCGCCACCCTCTCCTCACTCTGGAGTCATCACCTCGTGAAGCGCCCGGAGAATCAACTCACAGGCGTTGGATTCTTGTGGGGCGGTTATCACAAGAGTCATGGGCAGCTCATGGACGCAAGCGGGGCCTACACAGTGCATCGTCCGGAGCACTGGATTTTCGCCGGCACAGGATTGAAACGTGATGACGCTTTTGGCAGCAAGGACACCATCGTTGGCTACGAGTGCGATGGCTGCGAGTTGACGTGGAAGGACGGCCTGCCCGCTCCCACGCACCGCGACGGCACGCCAGAAACTTTTGAAGTGCTCGGCACCGCGCCGGCGCAATGGCATCCGGACGATTGCCAGTGGTACGATCAATGGGAAAACGGGCGCAAGGGTAACGCAGTGATGGGTGTTTACACACGCGGCGGCACGGTGTTTACCTCCGGAAGCACAGATTGGTCGCACGGCCTGCGCGGAGGCGATGTCATCGTGGATCGCATCACGAGGAACATTCTCGATCGCCTGTCGAAATGAGCCGTTCCCTCACAGCCTTGTGGATTTTCCTGGCGATGACCGGCCTTGAAGAACAACTCTCATGTTCTGCTGAATCTCCGCTGCAACTGCGCACCTCGCCGCTCGCCATCAAACAGAGCATTCCTCCAGAGATGCAGTTTGCTGTGCTGCCTTTAAGCGCGCCTGCGCCGACAAATAATCCAAGCACCGAAGCCAAAGTCGCGCTCGGGCGACTCCTTTTCTTTGATCCAATCTTGTCTTCGACCAAAGATGTTTCCTGCGCGACCTGCCACAATCCACGATTCGGATGGACAGACGGACGTGCGATTCCCATTGGTGTCGGTGGCGCGGGAATCGGTCCTGCCAGAACTTTCCGCGGACCTGCTTCCTTGCCAGTGTTACCGGTCAATGTTCCCAGCATTCTAAATGTCGGCTTCAACGGTCTCGTCACCGGAACCAAGTTCGACCCTGCTGCCGCGCCGATGTTTTGGGATTCACGGGTTCAGAGCCTGGAGCAACAAGTCTTCATCCCACTCATATCCCGGGCGGAAATGCGCAGCGATGATTGCCCTGAAAACGAAGCCGTGACTCAAGCGGTCCTGCGAGTACGGGCGATTGACGAGTATCGCGAACGCTTTCATGCTGCGTTCGGTCAGCCACCGGATGTAGCCGTCACGGCGGAGCACCTCGCACAGGCCATCGCAGCATTTGAACGAAGTCTTGTCGCGCCGCGAACGGCGTTCGACAGGTTTCTGGCAGGTGACGGATCAGCATTGAATGCACAGCAACAGCAAGGGCTTCAAGTCTTCCAGGAAGCAGGCTGCCCCCAATGCCATGGCGGCCCGATGCTGTCAGATTTCAAACTGCATTCTATCGGCTTGCCCGATGTCACCACGCACAACCGGCGTCAGTTCCGCACCCCCAGTCTGCGCAACCTCCGCCACACCGCTCCATACATGCATGACGGCAGCAAGCGAACACTGCTCGACGTGCTGGTGTTCTACGACGAATTGTCCGAAGCCGTGACAGAAACACTGGATGGTGGTGACACTACGTTGCAACCACCGCTCGATCCGTTGCTGAAAACACTCAATCTAAATCCAGAATCGTTTCCGGCGCTCGAAGCGTTTTTGAACACACTCAGCAACGATGGCTATGATCAATCCGTGCCTGACAAGGTTCCGAGCGGACTACCTTTAAGATTGTGACCGCACAAAATCCAAACGACATGCAACGAAAACAAATCAATCTTCATCTCCTCGCCTGCCAATGCCTCTCCGCATGGCTTGCCTTCGGTCATGTCTGGCCTGACTCCGCTTCTGCACAGCCCATTCCCGCAGTCATACCGCAAGGCACATTGTTTTATGACTTCGACCATGATGGTGTGAAAGAGAAGCTGATCGGTCGGCCCGGCGTAAATGAAATCCAGCAATGGAATCCCACGACGAAGGCGTGGGAGAAAGCGGACTACACACTGCCCGACGGTGTGTGGCTCGTGGATGGTGACAACAAAGATGCCGGGCTTCGTTTCGCAGACCTCAACGGCGACGGCTTTGACGACATTCTTTTCTCGAACCCGCAACGATTCGCAATCCATCTGTGGACGAAGAACGTGAGGCCGGATCTCGGCTGGACGCGTGGATGGTCCCAATTCGTCCGAGCTGACGCGCGCACGGGAGCCGCCAACGAACCGCCTTCGCTCGTGGGCGCAGGTGTGCGGATCGAAGCTGGACAACTCGTCATAACGCACCCGGCAAAGGACGGCAAACCTGGATCCGTTGAACGCTTGTCCGCAAAGCAATTGATCGCTTTCGACATGCCACCGCCCAAATCTCCCGAGGAAGCATTGGCAAGTTTCCGTGTGCGCTCCGGTTTTCGAGTTGAATTGGTTGCGGCCGAACCTGTCGTTATTGATCCGATCTCCTTTGAGTGGGGCGCGGATGGTCGTCTCTGGGTCGTGGAGATGCGTGATTATCCGCTGGGCCTCGATGGCAAGGGCAAACCCGGCGGCGTGGTGAAAATTCTCGAGGACACTGACGGAGACGGACGATACGACAAGGTGTTTCCGTTTCTTGAAAACATCCCCTTTCCTTCGAGCGTGATGCCGTGGCGCAAGGGCGCGCTCATCGCTGCGGCCCCGGACTTGATCTATGCGGAGGACACAGATGGCGATGGCCGTGCCGATGTTCGGAAGGTGTTGTTTACCGGCTTCAATCCCGGCAATCAGCAGCATCGGTTCAACGGATTCGAGTGGGGACTCGATGGCTGGATTTACGCGGCAAACGGCGACAGCGGCGGCAAAGTGAAATCCCTCGCCACCGGAAAGGTCATTTCCATCAGCGGTCGCGACATCCGCTTCCGACCTGACACCGGCGAAATGGAAACTGTGTCGGCCCAGACACAATTCGGTCGCCGACGTGATGATTGGGGAAACTGGTTCGGCAACAACAATCCCACCTGGTTATGGCACGTCACGCTGCCCGAACATTATCTGCGACGAAATCCGAAGCTTGCAGTGAAACACGTGCTTCACGTACTGGCTAACTACGAAAATTCGACGCGCGTGTTTCCCGCCAGCGCGGCATTAGTGCGTCCCAACCAGCCTTGGTCGCTCAATCACGTCACGAGCGGATGCAGCCCGTGTCCGTATCGCGACGATTTGTTCGGGCCGGACTTTGCCACCAGCGTTTTCGCCAGCGAACCAGTACACAACGCGGTGCATCGCGAGGTGCTTGTCCGTGACGGCGCAGGATTCACAAGCCATCGCGCGCCAGGCGAGGAGCAGAGTGAATTTCTGGCAAGCACTGACAATTGGTTTCGCCCAATCACAACCAAAACCGGACCAGATGGCGCGCTCTACGTGGCCGATATGTATCGCTTCGTCCTCGAACATCCCGAGTGGATTTCGCCGGAGATGCAGGCGCGACTCGATCTGCGAGCCGGGTCCGACAAAGGACGAATTTACCGCGTGGTGCCGGAGGGAAAGCCGCGACGCCCCATTCCGAATCTTGCCGTGAAGAACACCCGGGAGCTAGTCGCAGCGATGGACAGCGTGAATGGCTGGCAACGTGACACAGCACAACGTCTGCTCTTTGAACGGGCCGATCCTTCGGCAAGTGAATCCCTGAATGAGTTACTGACGCCGACGCACGCGCCGCAGGTTCGTTTGCAGGCTCTCGCCACGCTCGGACTGTTGCGAACACTCAGCACGGAATCGTTGCTAACCGCACTGGCCGATCCGCATCCCGCCGTCCGCTGCGAAGCTCTGAGGCAAAGCGAGGTGTTTACAGGGAAAAGTGATGCGGTGTTCACTGCCGTCGCGACGCTCGCAATGGACAGTGATGCAGCGGTCCGCTTGCAAACTGCATTTTCACTTGGAGCATGGCCCACAGAAAAAATCGAACCGCCGTTGCGCCAACTCGCCGCGCGGGAAGATGCCGATGAATTATTGCGCATCGCCATCATGTCGTCCCTACGACCTGACAGCGCCTTGTTCGGGCAGATGAACACAAACGCCCCGATTCCAAAACCCACCGCCACCAGTGTCACGTTGATGCCATCATCCTCCGACCGGGCCAAAGTAATTGCCGACTACGCAGGCGTTGAAAAATTGACAGGTGACGCGCAGCGCGGCCACGTCCAATTCCAGACGCTTTGTGTGCCTTGTCATCGGTTGCGAGGCGAAGGCAATGAAGTCGGCGCCGAACTCGGCATGGTCGGCAACAAGCCGGTGGATTGGTTGATTACCGCCATTCTCGACCCAAATCAGGCGGTCGAGGCCCGCTACCGCGCTTGGACGATTACGCTGAAGTCAGGTGACACTCTGGACGGGCTCATTTCCACCGAGACTGCGAACAACATCGTGTTGCGCGTCGCAGGAGGAGCAGAGCACGCGATATTGCGTACGGACATCAAAACGATGTCGCAATCAAAGTTGTCGCTGATGCCAACAGGATTTGAATCTGCGCTGAAGCCGCAGGACATGGCGGATTTACTGGGTTGGCTGCGGTCACCTTGAACGCCCGGCGGAGCGAGCCATCGAAACACAGGGAAGTATCGGTCTCTAAACTGGCAAAATGAAAAAGCTTGGCGGTTGCCAATTGCATCGTCATAACTACGATTCTTAAATGAACACCCGAACATTCTGCGCGCTGGTTGCCAGCCTGATAATCACGTCCTGTCTGTCGGTTCACGCTCAGACGCCAGCAGTGGTCTTCAAAGCGGGCGCGGGCAAACGGGATGTCACTCCCAAGGAGCCTGTGCCCATGTGGGGTTACGGAGCGCGGCACGCGGCATTATCCACTGGCGCATTGGATCCTCTTTATGCCAGCGCCGTGGTCATCCAGGCGGGTGACAAGAAACTCGCAATCGTTGGACTTGATCTCGGGCGGTCGCCTGCTGAGAAGACAATCCAGAACATCCGCACCCGCATCAAGGAGAAGGCCGGCATCGAATACTCGTTCATTGCGGGTTCGCACACTCATCATGGTCCGGTGCTCGAACTGACCGACGAGGATGGCAAAGGCAAAGGTAAATTTGACGCCGCGCTTCGTTACTACAAGGAATTGGAGGACGGAATTGTTGCGGCCATCTTGGAGGCTGATTCCAAATTGGTTTCCGCCAAACTCGCCACCGGTGTGGTCAAACTCAAAGGCTTCAATCGAAACCGGCATACGAAACTGGAACCCAAACCTGTGGATCCCGATCTCGGCGTGATCCGGCTCGACACCATGGATGGCAAACCGCTGGCAGTGATTGTCAATTTCACCGCGCACCCGACGATGGTTGCGGGAGAAGTGCTGAAGTTTTCGGCGGACTATGTTGGGGCACTCAAACAGACAGTGGAGAAGGAATTCGGTGGACAGGCCGTTTTCATGCAGGGCGCTGCCGGCGACATGTCAGCGAACAAAGGCGAGAACAAGGATTACCCTGAATTCGGTCAGGCGCTGGGGCGAGAAGTCGTGAAGCTCGCCACAAGCTTGAAGCCCGAGGAAGTCACCAAACCATCGCTCGTCGTCAAAGAAGATCGCAGCAAATTCTCTTCACGAACGGATTGGAGCAACCCTGCCATCAAGGCCGCGTTCAGCATGGCATTTTTTCCCGAGTTGATTCCGAACTACACTGACGAGTACAGCGATGGCATCCGCCCACGACTCACGGTGGCTTTGCTGAACGGCGAGATTGCACTCGTCGGCGCCTCGGGCGAATTCTTCTGCAATCATGCCATCCGGCTCAAGGAACGTGCCCGGGTGAAGCAGCTTTACTTTTTTGGTTACTGCAACGGCTACCATCAATATTTTCCGACCATCGAAGCGGTGGCCGAGGGCGGCTATGGCGCGGATGCCACGGTTTCACCCGTGGAAGTCGGGGCAGGAGAAAAGTTGATGAACACCGCCCTGACCTGGATTTACCAGATGCAGGGAAAGATCAAGTGAGGCGCGGACAAACCCCGCCTCAATCCACATCGCATTCGCCCAGGATTTTTTGATACGCAGCGCGGGCATGATCGTAGGCGAGTTTGGCATCTTCCTTTTCATTGTCCCTGATGAACTTCTCCTTTTGAGACCAGCATTGATCAACGCCTTTCAAACACCACTCCGCGCTGCGCTTCGATGCGCGAACCGGTTTGCCATCCACGAGAACAAAGATCGGATTCGAATGCGATGACGGCAGAATACGCAGCGCCACCCAACTGCTGCGGTCAATCTTCACATCGAAACTGATGTCCTGCAACTTGCCGTCAGCCACGATGTTTTTCTTCGCGACCGGGTAGCCGTTCACGATGACCTCCACCGGCACTTCGCGAGTCTCGTCAATGCGCGCGCGTTCAATGTCCCAGTACGGCTTCTTGGCGTAATCGAGTTTCTGAAGCGCCGGATTTGGTTGGTCGTTCAATCGGGCGGCGACTTTTGCGGTCACTTTGACAGAGGCCGGCTGGGACAATTTCAATTCACTCCCCTGCTCTCCCATCGCGACATCGTTGACTTTGAATTCCATCAAATGACTCTTGCCGTCGCTCACATAATTGCGACCCTGTCGGATGCCCTCACACCATTGATCGTAATCCAGCTTGCCGTCCAGTTTCACATAGGAGCGGCCCAGGCCAACCTTCTCACCGTAGATACACGGAAAATCTGTTTCGCCGCTGACCCGGGTTCGATAACCGACATTCAACGTGTGATACCACATGTTCAACTCCCAGACATACGGCGTGTCCACCATTGAAATAAAATCCACCGCCGGCAAAAGCTTGCCATCCGGCCCGGGCAGTTCGTGGGTCACGTCCACGATATATTCCATCGCGCCGATCTGGTTAAAGGGCGGCACAATGTAGTTGGGCAGGGCGTTCGTTTTCACTTCGAGTCCCCAACCGGAATGAGCCGGGCCGCAGACCGAGCCCTGCTTCTTCGCCCAGCGCAGCGTATTCAAGCACAGCGTCGGCCAGTGGTCCTTGGAATCGCCACCAGGATAAATCTCCTCCTTGAGCCGCAACAAACAAAGATGACCGGACTGATGTGAACCAAATCCTGAAACCTCAATGTCGTAACGCAGCAGGTACGGATAGATGGAAACCTTGTCCACAGCCCCGCAAAAAAACTGCTTCTGGTAGTCAAAACACGGCCCCCAGGTCAGGTTCGCGCCAATCTTCAAATCCTCACCCATGCAATGGCGGATCATGTCCGACGCCAGAACGCCTTCCGTGGGTTTCACATAATGCGCGCAACCTGCCGCGTGAATATGATGATCGCCAGACCACCAACCCGTAAGCGATGGATCAATCCATCGCTTCACTTTGAACTCAACCTGCTTGGTCCGCTTGTCAACCTTCAGAGTCTGTGTGTCCGCGACGGATTCTGGCCCACGCAAAAATTCCACGGTGTATTCGCCATCCGGAAGTTTCAGGGTTTCGCCGTCACCGCGATACACTTGCGGATGAAACGGAAAATCAGGCGCGAGCCGTTTGGCCTGCGAAGGATAAACCCGTTGCTGTGTGTCGCGTATCAGAAACGACGCTGTCGTCGGCTTATTATTTTCGTCATGCACACGGAAAGTGATGGTGCGGGCCGGCAGACATGTGAAGAGCGTGTCCACTTCATTGCGAAAGCCGATGTCCTGCGTGCCTTGGCCGACATTGAAAGAGAACTTTGCCTCCCGACGACCGGCATCGCGGCTGTAAAGCTGGATGATCCGGTACTCCAGCGGCAAACCACTGAGCGACTTTCCAAGCGGCTGCATGTCGTACATCCGAAAGTCCAGCCAGAGCTGCGCGTTGTCCGTAAGCGGGAGCGCTTCACCTTTCCTGCGATAGAACTTGTCAGATTCGTTGTTTCTCGGCCCGACACCTTCATTTGAGTAAACCGAGATGGCATTGGGACTCACGGCTTGCAGATCCGCCGTTGTGCCGGATTCGTTGACGACTTTGACGAGGAACTGCCGCCAGCCCTGCTCCACCAATTCAGGTTTCGCAGGTCCCGGAGCCACCTTCACGCGCATTTCCGGATTGATCGAAACGCCAAAGAGACAATGCCGGTCGAGAATCGCTTGCAGCTTCTCTGAACCGCGATTGGTCTCCGTATCCTTCATCGTCGCCTCAATGTCCTTCTTCTCACTCGCGCTGAACGGCGAACCGAGATAATCCGTGGCTTCGATCAAGCGCCTCACCTGCGCCGTGAACGGCTGCCAATCCACATTCTTTTCGATGGGCAAGGGCGCAGCCGAAACGGAACATGCCGCGACGACCATCACGACGAAGCCAGCCAACCGGGCGACAAGAATTTCATTCAAACGATCACGCATAATTTCCTTTCAAAAGTGCTTTCCGGAGAGTGTAAGGAAGCCAAGTCAGACAGCCAGCCGTTAATGGAAAATCTTGGCAGAGGTCGCGCTGACCTGATCGTCTGATCGAGCGGGCCAAGTTCACCACCATTTCAGCCTGCGTCCAAGCAACCACAATAGCAACAAGGCCAGCGCGCCACCGCTGCAATCAATCAGCACATCCCAGGGTGATCCTTGGCGCGAAGGCACAAAGCACTGGTGCAACTCATCCGCAGACGCAAACACCAGGACCAGCAACATGGATTTCCGCGCTTCTGGCCGGGACCACGGCTTGCGCTCGCCCCGTTTGGGTTGTCTCAAGGCACGCCAGCATAACAAAGCCAGCACCCCAAACTCCGTCATGTGCGCGCTCTTGCGAACGTAGAACACCACTTCCTCCACCTGCTCCTGCGGCATTTGTGGAAACAGCCAATGAACGATCGGGCCAATGATCCGCGACGAGTGTTGAAAGGATTTCTGATCGCCAGACGCCGCGGAGATCACAAACAGCCACACAGCCACCGGCAGCCAGTAAACGACGAACTTCTTAAACTTCGACACGCCGCATAGCAAGCAGGGTTCAACCACATGACGCAATCGAAAACGAATGCGAACGGAGCGCGGCTGTGTCTGAAAGACCAGCCGCAGCGCATGAAATGTTCGGGAGCTGTGGGGTAGTAGTAAGTGCTGCGGCTGGTGCTGCCGCACACAACCGCGCTCCGGCAGATCCACTTTGAAGTCACGCTTTGGTAATCCTCAAAGAACTGCAACGCCAGCAGGCAACTTGCTTGCTCCCGACAGCGCTGGTCGTCGCAGCACGACAACCCCACCAACACGAATTTCATTTGCACCCGCCCGATACATCTGGCAGACAACGCGTGTGCTTAAACTTGGTGTCAACATTGATCACGTCGCAACCATCCGCGAAGCGCGGTATCGGGGGGTCATAACCGGCGAACCCGATCCCGTTGAAGCCGCGCTTACCTGCGAGGCGGCAGGAGCCCACGGCATCACCGCGCATCTGCGCGAAGATCGCCGCCACATTCAGGATCGGGATATTTTCGAACTGCAAAAGCGCATCAAGACCCGGCTCAATTTTGAAATGGCAAACGCGCCGGAGATTGTAGCCATCGCGCTGAAACTGAAGCCACACATCGTCTGCCTCGTGCCGGAGCGTCGGCAAGAAGTCACTACTGAAGGCGGCCTGGACGTCGTCCGGAATGAACGCGCACTGTTGCAAACCCGCAAGCGCATGAACGCTGCCGGCATCGAGGTAAGTTTGTTCATCGGACCTGATCTGGATCAGATTGAAGCATCTGCACGGATCGGCGCTCAGTTTATTGAATTGCACACGGGGGCTTATGCAGAACACTTTTCAAATAAACGCCGCTGCAAGATCGAATTGAACCGCCTGATCGCAGGCGCAAAGCTCGCGCACAAACTTGGACTTCAGGTGAATGCCGGGCACGGTTTGAACCTGGAGAACCTACCCCTGCTCCATCGAGTGCCGCATCTTGTGGAGTTGAATATCGGTCACAGCATTGTCAGTCGCGCCGTATTCGTCGGGTTGCGACAGGCTGTGAAGGACTTTCTGGCAGCGATGAAGAACTACAAGGGATGAGTCACGAGTCCGGAGTCCAAAGTCCGGAGTCCACGACATTGGACGGCCTAACGCGAACGACTCTGGACTGTGGACTTCGGACTCGGGACTAAGAAAAATGATTTTAGGCATCGGCATAGACTTGATCGAAGTGGCCCGCGTCAAATCGTCGCTGGAAAAGTTTGGCGAGCGGTTTGTGAATCGCATTCTGTTGCCGGATGAAATCGCTTACTGCCAGTCACACAAAGAGCCCGCGCCGTTTGTTGCGGCGCGCTTTGCGGCGAAGGAGGCAATCTCTAAAGCATTCGGAACGGGCATTGGCTCCCAACTAGGCTGGCACGACATGGAAGTTTGCAAACGCGGCTCGGGCGAGCCTTACGTTGTGTTGCATGGCGGCGGTTTGAAATTGATCAAGGAGCGCGGCGGCAAACATGTGCTCATCAGCCTGAGCCACACAGCCAATCACGCCACGGCGATTGCGATTCTCGAAGGCGCTTGAAATTGTTCGTGCAACGATCCAGTCGGCTCGGAGTTATATCTGTCATCCTTTTTTTTTACCGGCTTAACCATGAAACGTTTTCGATGGATGCTCGTCCTCGCTGCCGCCGCGCTGGTCGTGGTGGTCGGATTTGTCATCATGCGCAACAACCGCCGGAGCGCGGTGGAGAAATACAAAGCGGAACTGCGTGCCAAGGGTGAGAAGATTTCCTTCGCGGAGCTTGGATTTCCCCGGCAGCCGGAGAGTCTTGAAAGTTTGCAGCGGCTAACCAATGCCCTAAACAGGATCAGTAGCAACGGGTTCGTCAATGCAGGAGGCATTTTGGCGATGAAGATAGATTTTGTTGCGCCGGGAAAGGCGAGTGTCAGTTGGCGGAATGACACACTAGCGACAATTTCGTCACAGCCCACCAATTCTACGAACTGGGAGAGACTTCAAAGTCAGTGCGATGGGGCATCGAATGAACTCGCCGAGATTCGCGCAGCGTTGGAACTTTCCTTCGGATACTACGTTTACGACCCGGAGACGTTTGGATTTAGCTCAGGTCATTTATTTGTATCACTGCGCTCCGCTGCTCAATGGATGTTCACAGATGCCATTTGCGCATTGTATCGGAACGACCGCCAGGCCGCACGTCAGGATGTTCATGCACTGGTTCAACTGTGTGAATTCAACAAAGAGGACCCGTTACTGTCATCGCAAATGTTTCGAGTTGCGATCACCGGACCCAGCTTGGCCCTGACGTGGGAGGCCCTACAAAGCCCTGATTGGAACGAAGAGGAACTCGCTTTTTTTCAAAAGGACTGGGAGCAAGTGGATATGTTTCAAGCCGCTCTTACCGGCTTTCTCGGTGGACGCGCTTTGATGGAAATGGAGTTCGGCATGATTCGTAGCAATGGTTTTAGAAATACTTTGCGCCGAATGATTCCAGGTAACAACGGTTCTCAAACATGGGAAACCATCAAAGACATACCGGCTTCGTCGATTTGGCGCTTGAGTGCCGAGAAAAACGAATTATTCGCGTTCAAGCAATACCAAGGTGCTTTGGAATGTGTCAGAAACCTCGACCATTTGCCTTGGCCCGAAATTCACGCAAGGGAGGTCGCTCTTCAAATCGAAAGTGGCAATACATTTGACGGAGGGAAAATTGGTTTTGGTTTGAAGCATTATCAATATGCGATGTCCGCGCTCATAATACCGAATACGGCAGGATATACTCAGGTTATCAATCGGCACGAGGCGTTTCGCCGCCTCACCATCACCGCCATCGCCCTGAAACGCTTCCAGCTTCGTCGCAGACATTTGCCTGCGGAGTTAAATGAACTTGTGCCGGAGTTTATTTCCGCCGTGCCAATTGATCCGATGAACATCCAACCGCTGCATTACAGGCTCAACGCAGACGGGACGTTCGTTCTCTATTCGGTGGGTGAGGATGGCAAGGACGACGGTGGCGATCCGACTCCAACAAATTCAAAGTCACCGCCAGACTTATGGAATGCGCGTGATGCGGTCTGGCCGGCGGCGGAGGAAAGTTCCAACATCCAAGCACCGAGCACCAGAGAATGACCAAACTTCAAGAGCCCTACGGAGTTTATTATTGAACTCCACTTTGTGAAGCCGATGCAGAATCTGAAATCGCAGGCCGGTTCTTTTCCAGAAAAGCGAACACTTCCTTCCACCACGCCACGGTCCGCGCCACAACGTCGTTGTGTTGTGCGCCCGAAATCACCTCCAACTCCTTTGGTCCGCCGTAGCTCTCAAACAATCTGTGCCCTGCCTCCGGCGGAATCACTTCGTCATTCTCCGCAATGATGACCTTCACCGGCCCGCGATACGCCCTGAGACTTTCCGACGGCTGAAAACGATCGCGCAACAACACGTAAGCAGGAACAAGCGGCATCTTCCTCTGGGCCACCCACGGGAGACTGTGATACGGCACCAGGAATACAATTCCAGCAACCGAGTCCGGAAATTTTCCCGCCAGATGAGCTGCCACACCCGTGCCGAGCGATTCCCCTACAACGAATCGTGGTTTGTCCGTCGGCAGCAAGCCAAACGCCTCCTCGCCCGCCATCAGAAAACTGTCCTTTCCCGGCGAACCACCGCGCGCACCGTAGCCGGGATATTCGAGCACATAGACATCCACGTTGCGCGCCTGCTGAATTGTCTCTGCGATCCAGCCTCGGTCCATCGCCGAACCGCCATTGCCATGAGTGATAAGCACGCTCGCTGTCGCAACGCCAGTTGCTGGCATTTTCCAACCAACGATCCCGCCAGCCATGTTTCGCCAGGCGACAAAACCTGTTTCCTTTACCTTGGTTTCAGCAATGGTCGCGGTGAATCGTTCCGGGAAATAGAGCATCCGCCGCTGGAACACCACCACGGCAGCCACCACCAAACCATAACCAATGAGGAACACCTTGATCATCCGAACACTTTTCCGTTTCCAGGTCTTTGCTGGCGACTTGGTTTCCACTTCACCGCCTGACAAAGGCTGAAGGTCTGATTTTCGCTCAAGCATGGACTTGGATCGAGTATTTCAAACGCGACAGAATTTGTCGAAGCAAAGAAGCACTTGGACACGAATCAGCGGTGGTGAAGGCGAAATGGGCGAGGTGGATTCCAAGCCACTGTTTGGTGGGCGCTGGCGCGCCCCCCGTTGGCCGCACAGAATCCTCTGTCGTTATTCGTGGGATTCGTGTCCATTCGTGGTTGAACTGCATTTCTTCGGCTAAATCTCCACCTGCAACCCCAGTTCCACGACTCGATTGGGTGGGAGCCGGAAATAGGCGTTGGCGGGTTGGGCGTTGCGGGCCATGAGGGAAAACAATCTCTTGCGCCAGCGCGCGAGGCCACGGCGATCACTGGCAATGATGGTTTCGCGACTCAGGAAGAAGGTTGTCTCCATCTCACGGAAGTTCAGTCCGTAAGGTTTGCAGAGTTTGAGAATGTCTTCCGCGTTCGGTTCCTCCATGAAGCCAAAGCGTCCGATGACGCGATGAAAGTCAGAACCCAGTGCTGAAACCTGGACGCGTCGTTCGGCTTCAACATAGGGTATCTCCTCGGTCATGATCGTGAGCAACACGACACGTTTATGGAGGATCTTGTTGTGTTTGAAATTGTGGATGAGCGCCGCCGGGGTGCCATCGGGATTGCCCGCGAGAAAAATCGCCGTGCCGGGAACACGCGTGGGTTTGGTCTCCTCGACGTCACGCAGGAAATCCTCGATGGGAAGGATGCTGTTTACCAGACGCTGACGGAGGCGATTGCGCCCGGTCTTCCACGTGGACATGAGTGTGAAACCGATGGCGCCAACCGCCAGTGGAAACCATCCGCCGTGTACGATCTTGGGGATGTTCGCGCCAAGAAATGCGAGTTCGATCACAAGAAGCACAACGCAGAGCGCACCGGACTGAAGGCTGTTCCAGGACCAGAGACGCTTCGCGGCGAAGTAAAGAAGGAGTGTGGTGATGATCATTGTCAGAACCACTGCGATGCCGTAGGCGGCGGCGAGGTTGTCCGAGGAACGGAATCCCAGCACAAGGCCGATACAGGCGAGCATGAGCCCCCAGTTGATCCA
>JABFSR010000194.1 GCA_013140495.1 Verrucomicrobiota bacterium | reverse complement strand
GCAGGGACATTTGTGTTTCTTGATGAGCGCGAAGACAGTATTAACGAAGGATTCTTTGTCGTGGATATGGATGGCTATAATGAAGTGAACCCGAACCCAGTGCAACTTGTGGACAGCCCGGCGAGTTATCATGGCGGCTCTGGCGGCTTTTCGTTCGCCGACGGACATTCCGAACTGCACAAGTGGAAGAGCCAGTTTGTGCTGCTGCCGCCGCTTGCGGGTCAGAACAGGCCTTATCCCACACCGGTATCCAGTGCTTCAGATCAAGCAGCGATGAAAGCAGACATTGCGTGGATGCAGGAACGCGCCACCCGCAAGCAGTAAATTATTTATGCCATCAGCATTAAACCCAGCGGCGACGGGCCAAAAGCCCGGGTCGCGGTTTCAAGGATTGTCTGATCGGTTGCGGCAGATCCAGCATGTCGCTCTCGATATGGACGGGACGATCTACTGTGGCAGCACGGTGTTCCCGTTTACAAATCCGTTTCTAAAACTGCTCTCCGAATTGAACATTGATTTCACCCTGCTCACCAACAACTCGTCCAGAAGTGTTGAAGATTACATCGCCCATCTCCGGCGTATGGACATCCACGTCACGGCAGACCAGCTTTGCACATCGGCCCATCTCACCATCGAGTTTCTCAAGGAAACGACGCCCAAGACGCGACACATCTTCCTGCTCGGCACCGACAGCATGAGCAGCGAAATCGCCGCCGCCGGTTTCACACTGGCCACAGATTCCGCGGATGACGAACCTGACGCCGTGCTCGTTGGCTTCGACATGGGGCTTACTTTTTCCCGGCTCTGCAGGGCGGCCTATTGGATCAAGCAAGGAAAGCTGTTCATCGCTTCCCACCCGGATCGCGTTTGTCCCACCGACCAACCCACGGTGCTGGTGGATTGCGGTTCCGTTTGCGCCGCGCTCACGGAAGCCACGGGGCGAAAACCCGACGCCGTGCTCGGCAAGCCCGATCCGCGCATGTTGCGCGAGGTGTTGCAACGTCATGAACTCCGCCCCGAGAACCTCGCAATGGTCGGCGACCGGCTTTACACCGACATGGTGATGGCACAACGGGCCGGGGCGCTCAGCGTGCTGGTGCTCACCGGTGAAGCCACCCAGGCCGAAGCTGCGAGTCACATCCCCAGTCTTGATCTGGTGGTCAAGGACCTTGCACAATTCGGCGAAATGCTTAAAGCCGCTCGCAACGGAGGTTAGTATTAGCAATGCAGTCAGCCTGAGCCGAAAATGACTACAAAACCAAGATGCATCATGGCCGGACAAAGTCTGCTTCTGTTGCTTGCGTCCGGGCTTTTCATTCCTGGCGTTGAAGCGCAAAGTGTTTTCTCGCTAAGTCCACAAAACATCGTCCAGCGTGGAAGCTTTGAGTTTTGGACGGGGCCATTTCCTGCGCCCCCATCGCCGTGGGTGGGAAATTACGGTTTGGCGGCGGGCTATGACGGAGCAGCGGATGGACGGAATTTTGCCACATTAACTTCTACGACGTGGTTTGCTGCTCAAACTTTGACTACAATCCCGAGTCAGGCTTATCAGGTAACTTTTGCTGTTTCTGGGAACTCCAGTTTTCCGGGACTGTCAATTGTGCAGTTGAGTTGGGATGGCGTGGTCGTGGGAAATACGACTTGGATTAGCCCTTATACGCCGGGCGATGGGCACAATTTCGATTGGGTTTATGGCAGTTTCGATGTGGTCGCAACCTCATCCTCTACGTTATTAAGCTTTCAACGGAATCCCGCGAGCACGTCATCCGGTACTTTTCTTGATGCGGTTCAGGTGGTGCCCGTTCCTGAGCCTTCGAACCTCTGCTTGTTGTCCATCGGAGTCTTGGCGCTAATAGCAAATTTGAGGAGTCAGGCAGATTTACCTAAAGCCTTGCAGGCAACGCGGGGTAGCACTCGAAGTTCCGCCTCATGGTTCAGGTCGTTCGGTTTCATGTGGCAAAACTTTTTTCGATGAGCACCGGGCAGCAAAGGGAAAACGCACTTCAAACGCTAACCCAATCTTCGCTCGATATTCTGATCATCGGCGGCGGCATCGTCGGTTCAGGCATTGCGCGCGATGCCGCGATGCGAGGATTGAAAACCGCGCTCATCGAACAACATGACTTCGCCTTCGGCACCAGCAGCCGCTCCAGTCGTTTGCTCCACGGCGGGCTTCGTTATCTCGCTCAAGGCCGCATTGGTCTTGTTCGAGAAGCCAGCATTGAGAAAACCATCTTGCATCGGATCGCGCCGCACCTTGCCGAACCGCTGCCGTTTATTTTCCCCACCTATTGCGGCAACAAAGACTGGTGGCTCTGGCAGTTGAAGATCGGCGTAAAGATTTACGACCTGCTCTGCGGCGGGCGTAATCTCGGCAAGTCAACATGGCTGAACCCTGATGATGTCATGCACAAAGTTCCCAGCCTGACGTCCGACAATCTCTCCGGAGCGGTGCGCTACTACGATGGTTTCACCAACGACGCCCGGCTTGTGATGGATACGCTTCGTTCAGCAGCCAAGGCTGGCGCGACGCTTCTGAATTACTGTCGTTTTCGGAATTCCAAGCGAACAGACCTCTGGGATTGCGAAGTCGAAGACGTGCTGACCGGCAAGACTTTTACCATTCGCGCCCGAACCATCATTAACGCCACCGGGCCGTGGGCGGATGGATTGCCGCACAGCCGGGTGAAACTTCGTGTGACCAAGGGCATCCACATCGTGGCGGAGCGGAGCAGGGTGGCCGTGCCGGAGACTGTCGTAATGACCGAGGGAAAGCGCATCCTGTTCGCGATTCCTTGGGGCGAGCGCACCATCCTCGGCACGACTGACACCGACTATCGTGGTTCAGCCGATCACGTGACTGCTGACAAGTCTGACATTGATTACGTTCTGCAAATCACGAACCAATTCTTCCCCAAAGTGAAACTCACCGGCGCAGATGTCATCAGTTCCTGGGCCGGTCTGCGTCCGTTGCTGGCTGATCCGAACGGGAAGCCGTCGGACATTTCGCGCTCGCACGAGATCAAGAATCCCGAACCCGGCTGGTGGGATGTTGCTGGCGGCAAACTCACGACATTTCGCCTCATGGCCGAGCAGACGGTGGATCGGATTGTTGAAGCATTAAATCGGTCGGATGCGTTGCCGTGTCGCACGACTGATGAGTTGCTGCTTCCCGCCAGCGAGACGCAAAACATCAGCGGCATTCTCCCACCGGAATTTTGTCGGCGCGTGGTCGAGCATTACTGCGCCAACGAGTGGGCCGTGCATCTCGACGACGTGATGGTGCGAAGGACAAGCTGGCATCATTACCATCGCGACGCCGCATTGAAGGCGGAACACGTCGCGGACTGGATGGCCGAGTTGCTCGGTTGGACCAACGAACAACGCGCTGCTGAACTCCTGCGGTATCGCAATGTGGCGGGTTGCCAGCTTGCGGGAAAATCTTCACCCTCCGCCTCGTCTCCCGCAGCAAAATGATCAGCCGCGTCTTCCAATGGTTTAAGCCCGCGCCCGCCGCGCCCCGCCGTTCGCCTGCCGACGTTGCAAAACTTTATCCGAAATTCCGCTGGCAGGTTTTTGAAGCGGCCTTCATGGCCTACGCCATGTTTTACGTGGTGCGAAACAACTTCGCGCCCGTCTCCAAGGAAATCGGCGCGGCACTCCACTACGACAAGGCGATGATCGGCGACATCCTCGCGGGCACGGCCATCGCCTACGGTATTGGCAAATTCGTGATGGGCTACTTTGCCGACCGCAGCGACGCACGGAAGTATGTCGCCGTCGGCATGTTGCTGACCGCCGCGCTTAATTTCATTTTCGGCGCGACGACGAACTACACAGCCCACGTCCTGATTTGGACGATCAACGGCTTTGTGCAAGGCATGGGCTACGGTCCCTGCACGCGCGGGCTTTCGCACTGGTACAGCGCACGCGAACGCGGCACGATCTTCGGCATCTGGAACGTTTCGCACAACATCGGCGGCGGCATCGCCGGTTATCTCGCTGCGAAATGTGCTTCGGTATGGGGCTGGCAATCGGCGTTCTACGTGCCGGGTGTCATTGCCACCTTGGGCGCGATGTATTTGTTCTGGCGAATGCGCGACACGCCGCAGGCCGAAGGTTTGCCATCCGTGGAAGAATTCAAAAACGACTGGCCGCCGGATGAAAAGGAAGCGCACGAGCAGGAACTCAGTTTCAAGGAAATGTTCCTGAAATACATCCTGCCAAACAGAATGCTCTGGGTGCTCGCCATCGCCAACATGTTCGTTTATATCGCGCGTTACAGCATGGTGGATTGGGGGCCGACGTATCTCAAGGAAGTCAAAGGCGCGTCACTTACGGAAGGTGGCTTCAGCACCACCGTGATCGAATTTGCCGGCGCTGCCGGGATGTTAACGATGGGCTGGCTCTCCGACAAACTCGGTGGTCGCCGTGGTCGCGTGAGCGTGATGGCGATGATCCCGCTCTTGCTGGCATTCGCCGCGATCCGTGTCGTCCCGAACCACATGTTGTGGCTGGACATGCTTTTGTTCGGCGTGATTGGCTTTTTTGTCTATGTACCGGTGATGTTTTCCGGCGTGATGTCGCTTGACCTCACCTCCAAGAAGGCAGTGGGTACAGCGGCTGGCTTCGTCGGTTTCTTTGGCTACGTTGGCCGCGTCATTCAGGGCAAGGGACTGGGTTGGATCTCGCAACACTACGGCTGGGATGCGGGTCTGTGGGCGGTGCTGATCTGCACCCTTGCTGCCATGGTGCTTTTGGCGTTCCTCTGGAATGTCCGGCCTCGGGGCTGACGACGCAGGCAAGAGCAACAAAAACTGAGATTCTGGCGCCGACGTGAAGACCCAACCCAAAGTTTATTCGAGTTGTGGTAAGACTCAGGAAAGGGTCTGCGAAAAAAAGCCACCCGAAGGCGGGTGGCTTGAAAATTGGTTGTTCGTGATTACTTTCGGCGACGCAGAATCATCGCAATTCCGGCACTCATACCGACAAGTGCCAGAGACGAAGGCTCGGGAATCGGAGCGATGGCCTCATCGAACGAAGTTGCCACCTTGAGATTATCCAAGTAGAGGTCACCTGGCGCGCCGACGTTGGGGCTTGTGCCAGTTGTCCCCTGCCGCAGGGCGTAAGAGTTGATCAGTCCGGAATAACCTATGACATCTGCTCCGGTTACACTTGGGTCAGTTTCCAACGTAGGATTAACCCAAAGTGTGGCCAAGTCGGTTGCAAGGCTCAGGCGAGTCACCACGGTGTAGGAGGTGTTCAAGTTCAGATCTTGAGCCAGGAAAACCGGCGTGCCAGCTTCGTTCCCAATGCCAAGACGAAAACTTCCTGCCGCAGCACCAGTTGTGGATGCACTAACCCGCGCATAAAATTCTGAGCCTGCACTGCCTCTGATGTGCGCGAAATAGGAACCGCTAACGGCAGTCCCGCTGAGAAATGGCAGCGCGATGAAATTCACCGTGAATGAACTGTAAATTGAACTCGTGTTGTCGGTAGCCGGGTCGAACGTGGAACTCAGAAGACGATTCGCGTCACCCATGCCGCTGCCGCCATCGTTCTGGTTGATGAACGCCTGCCCGAGCACATTGTTCAAGGCGGTTGCGGGGTAGCCGGTGCCGGTGATACTATGATAACTCCACGCACCGGCAGAAACATTGGTCAAATCTCCATCAGCGTAGGTGAAAGTTTCGGTGAGTAGCGCCGCTGCCTGACTGGACAAAGCGATACCAACTGTTCCGACAACTGCGAGAAACGTCTTCATAGAATTTAGAGTTGCTGTTTACTGATTATACTTTCGTTCGAGTTCGACCCTATCATCCTCTCACGCCGCCGTCATCTGGCAAGGAAAATCTTTGAGTCTTTGAAAATCTTTGAGTCCTCGGGCACTACGTCATCCATCAGGTTTCCCGCTTGGCAGGACGGGGCGTATCGTCATAAAATGTCCTCGTGATTTTTGGGATTCTCAAATCTAGTCGCTCACGGGTTCTTCAACATTCCTCCTCATTTTTCCTTTTCTTATGAAAGAATATCAAGCCGCAGACATTCGCAACTTCGCCATCGTTGGTCATGCATCCGCCGGGAAAACCATGCTCGCCGAGGCCATGCTCGCCTGTGCGGGCGTCATCAACCGCATGGGGAACATCGAGGCTGGCTCGACGGTGTCCGATTATCACATCAGTGAACAGCAGCGGAAGATTTCCGTCTCCGCCTCGCTGCTGCACCTGGAATGGCTCAACAAAAAATTCAACCTGATTGATTGTCCGGGCTATTCGGATTTCATCAGCGAAGGTCTTGGCGCTCTTCGCATCGGTGATTTTGCGCTGGTCGTTGTCAACGCTGTGCATGGCGTGGGCGTGGGAACGGACAGCGTTTGGAAATACGCCACGCAGTACGGGATTCCAAAAATGATCGTGGTCAACGCTTGCGACAAGGAGGGTGTGGATTTTGATTCCGTGCTCGCGCAAATCCGCGAACACTTTGGCGACCGCGTGTTCCCGTTGATGATCCCGGTCAATTCCGGCCCGGGTTTCAATCAGGTTCTCGACGTGCCGCGCAGCGAGATCGTCACGTACTCCGGGGACAAGAGCGGCAAATTCACCGAAGTGCCAGCCTCCGGCGCGTGGGCGGAACGCGTCAAACAGCTTCATCAGGAATTGATCGAGCACGTCGCAGAATCCGATGACTCGCTGATGGAAAAATTCTTTGCGAAAGGCAGCCTGAGCGAGGATGAGATGCGCGCGGGAATTCACAAGGCGATCCAGGAGCAGGTCTTTGTTCCATTGTTCGTAACGTCGGCGGAGAACAATATCGGCGTGGCTCGCTTGATGGACATCATCGCCAAGTACGGTTCGTCGCCCGTGGACCGAAAGATAGTCAAGGCCCACGATGTCGAAGGCAGGGAATGTGATGTGGCACTGAACGGGAGCGAACCGGTGTGTTACGTGTTCAAGACAATGAGCGAGGCGCAGTTTGGGGAATTGTCATTCCTGCGCGTGTATTCGGGGCAGTTGAAAATGGGCGGCGAACTTTACAACACCGACCGGCGCATCACGGAGAAGATCGGTCAGATTTATTCCCTTAACGGCAAGAATCGTGAGATGGTTCCAATTTTGTACGCAGGTGACATTGGCGCGGTGGTAAAACTCAAGGACACGCACACCGGCAACACGCTTTGCAACCCCAAGCATCCGGTGTCGCTGCCCAAGGTGGAGTATCCGAAGCCAAACATCCACGCCTCGCTAAAGAGCACGGGCAAGGGTGAGGAGGACAAGATTGCCTCGGGTCTGGCTGCGCTTCATCACGAAGACCCAACGTTCCTGCATCATGTGGACGGTGAATTGCACCAGACCATTCTTTCTGCGCAGGGCGAGATTCATCTCGAAGTCATCGCCGAGCGCCTGCGTCGTCGTTACAACGTCCATGTCGAACTTTCCGAACCGCGGGTGAAATATCGTGAAACCATTCGGGGCAAGGGCGATTCAAAATATCGGCACAAAAAACAGACCGGCGGTTCGGGGCAGTTTGCCGAAGTCTGGATGCGCATTGAACCGAGATCGCGCGACTCGGGAGTTGAGTTCGAGGAGAATCTTGTCGGACAGAACGTGGACAGGAACTTTGTGCCGTCGGTGCAGAAGGGCGTCAACAAGGCCTGTGAGGAGGGAATCATCGCAGGTTACCGCGTTGTGGATGTGAAAGTGGATTTCTACGACGGCAAGATGCATCCGGTGGACTCGAAGGACATCGCGTTTCAAATCGCAGGCTATTTCGCGTTCAAGGAGGCGTTCGCCGCGTCGCGTCCCTGCCTGTTGGAGCCGATTCACACGGTTGAGATCCGTATTCCCGAAGATTGCATGGGCAAGGTGATGGGCGATCTGTCAAGCCGGCGCGGAAAAATCCAGGGCATGGAAACCGACGGCAGCTTCCAGGTGATCAGGGCGAACGTTCCTGCCAAGGAGCTTTACCGTTACTCGAGCACGTTGCGTTCGCTCACAGGCGGTCGAGGCGTTCATGCCGAGGAATTCAGCCACTACGAGGAAATGCCACGCGAGGCGGAATCCAAGCTCGTCGAAGAATACAAGAAGTACCGCGCCGAACCGAATCATCACGAATAAAGTTTAACTGGCCGCCGCATCGGACGCTGCCGGGGGGCGAACATCCTCGATTTAAGGTGATTCACTCTATGAATGGCATCTTTGCGGAAGGCCGCCGGGAATTGAGACGCATCGCCAATTGTCAGACGTAGCCAATGGCGCAATCATTTTTGACGCCCCTCCTGAATTCCCCTACCGTCTTGTGCGTGGAAGCGACCTCACAGTCAACGCATGGGTACGACGCGCGGCAGCGCGCCGAATTTGTTCGAGAACAGATTCCGCAAGGAGGATTGTTCGCCGGACAACGCTGGCGCATTGCCACGGCTCCGTTTCAACTCCAGCCGCATGTGGCAAAAGAGATCGAATCACTTGGCCGTGTGTTGTTGCAGTTTTATCGTGCGGTGAATCTTCTTTATCGAAAGAGCGTTGAAGGAAAACAGCCGGATTGGATCGCGCGCTGGCTCGATCTCGGAAAGCCTGCTGACCTCCTTGAGCTGCAACGTTCCGCTGCTTTCAAGAACGATGTGCCGCGTGTCATCCGTCCGGACGTCCTGTTGACAGATGACGGCATGGCCATCACCGAACTCGACAGCGTGCCGGGAGGCATCGGACTTACGGCGTGGCTGAATCGAACATACTCCGAGTCCGCAGTTCGGAGTCCAGAGTCCAATGTCATAGGTGGCGCGGATGCAATGCTTCGCGGGTTCGAATCCATCTTCGGCGAAGCAAAGCAGGTTCATATCGTTGTGTCGGACGAGGCGGCGACGTACCGGCCTGAAATGGACTGGCTCGCCGGACAACTCAATGGCGACGGAGGTTCGAGGTTCAAAGTTCAAAGCTCAAAGTTCAATGACTTTGCCGACGGTGACGCGGTGTATCGTTTCTTTGAGTTGTTCGATCTCGTAAATGTTTCCAACGCAAAAAGCATTTTTGATCTCGCCGTTGAGAAGCGGGTGCGGGTTACGCCGCCGCCCAAACCTCTGTTCGAGGAGAAAATGCTGTTCGCGCTCCTGTGGAATCGGAATCTTCAAAGCTTCTGGCGTCAGGAACTTGGCGAAGGTTTTTTGGCAAGGCTGCAAAAGCTGATTCCCTACACATGGCTGGTTGATCCAGCGCCAATGCCGCCTCACGCGGCGATTCCCGGACTGAACCTTACCGACTGGCGACAACTCAAGTTGCTATCCCAGCGCGAACGGGATTTGATTCTCAAGGTTTCCGGCTATTCAGAAAACGCGTGGGGTTCTCGTGGTGTTTTTCTCGGCAGCGATCTGTCGCAGGCGGATTGGTCCAAGGCTGTGGACGATGCGCTGCGAACGTTTGAGCAATCGCCGAGCGTGTTGCAACGTTTTCAGAAACCTGCGCTCGTTGAGACCAATTGGTTTGATTTTGACAACAATGCAGTCGTTCCGATGAAAGGGCGGGCGCGGCTTTGCCCCTACTACTTCGTTGCTGGCGATGGCGATGCCGCCCGCGCACAACTTGGCGGAGTGCTTGCGACGATTTGTCCTGCGGACAAAAAGATCATCCACGGCATGACCGACGCTGTTTTGGCGCCGTGCTCCACATGAACGTGCCAGACCAGACAACGCTTATCGGATACGTCCTGCTCGCGGGCAGTTCGTTGTTTGTCATTGTTGATCCGATTGCCACCGTGCCGGCGTTTCTGGCCATGACGCCGCAGGAGACTCCCGAGCAACGCATCCGTGTGGCGCGCCTCGCGTGCATGGTGATGGCGGGTGTGCTGTTGTTGTTCGCGGTGGCGGGGCAGATTATTTTTCGTTTGCTCGGAATCACCATGCCGGCGTTTCAGATCGCTGCGAGCATTGTCCTGCTCGTGGTGGCGCTCGACATGTTGCGGGCACAACGTTCGCGTGTACAGGAAACCAGCGAGGAAACCAGTGCCGGCGCGGAAAAAACTGACGTGGCGATTACCCCGCTGGCCGTGCCGATGCTTGCCGGTCCGGGTGCGATCTCGACGGTGATCGTGTTGCAAACCCAGGCTCGTGGTGTGGCCCAGCATGTGGCGCTCTACGCGTGCATTCTGGCGGTGGCGATTGTGAGCTACTTCATCTTTCGATTCAGTGCGCACGGGGCGAAGCGGCTCAGTCCCACCGCCATCAAGATAATTACGCGCATCATGGGATTGCTGCTGGCGGCGGTGGCCGTGCAGTTCATGATCAATGGGATCAAAGGAGTCCGTGCGGAACTCATCCAGCCATAAATCCCGATCCTTCGGCTATATCGTTTGACTCAAAAAACCGCCGTCCACCACGATGTCCGCGCCGGTGACAAAACTGCTCGCCTTGTGGCTCGCCAGAAAAATGGTCGCACCGATGAGTTCGCCTGCTTCGCCGAATCGTTTCATCGGGGTGTGACCGAAGATGGATTGGGCGCGCGGAGTAGGCGAACCGTCTTCGTTGAAAAGCAGCCTTCGATTTTGTTCGCCAGGAAAGAATCCGGGCGTGATGGAATTCACTCGCACGCCTTGCGTTGCCCATTCGCGCGCGAGAAATTTTGTCAGGCTCAACACCGCCGCCTTGGCCGCCGAATACGTGACCACGCGCGAAAGCGGCAGATGCGCCGATGCGCTCGCGATGTTGATGATGCTGCCTTTGCCGCGTTTGCACATGCCCGGGCCGAACTCCTGACACGGCAACAGCACGCCGCCAGCGAGGTTCATGTCGAAGTTTGCCTGCCAGTCGGCAAGCTGGATGGACTCGAACGGATGATCGGCAGTGACGGTGACTTTGGGATCATTGCCGCCTGCGGCATTCAAAAGAATGGTTGGTGCGCCCAACGCAGCTTCAAGTTTTTCGTGCGCTTCACCGAGGCTGCAACGTGACACGGCGTCTGCTGCAAAGAACGCGGCCTTGCCGCCCTTCGCCTGGATGGATTTCACGCGGGCCTCGCCGCGTTCGGCGTTGCGACCGAGCACGGCGATCTTCGCGCCCGCCTCCGCCAGCCCTTCGGCCAGCGCCCCGCCGAGCACACCGGTCGCGCCAATCACCACCGCCACTTCGCCTGAGAGATCAAATAGTTTCATAAAATGCGGGCAGGTTCGTCGCAGAGCGACAAACTTCAGCCACCGAGTCCCGTTTTACTCGAACGTCTTTTCCAATTCCTTCATCCTCGGCCACACAGGCGAGGATGGCGGGGTGCGCTGTTTGACGGACGCAAAAATACTCTTGGCCTCGGCTGGATTTTCGCGTGCAAGGGCGACGCAGAATTCCAGTTCGATCCATGCCTTGCGAGGGTCCTGAATCTGGCTGCCGTAAATTTTCAGCCATTCGCGCAGTGTTGTCGTGCCCTTGTCCTTTGCAGTGCGAAAGCTCGTTTCAAGTCCCGCTGGCAAGCCTGACAACGAATCACCATTCACAGCCACAGCCACTGGCTGCTTGTTGTTGTTATTTTGTACCTGCGCGTCGTGTTCGTCACGCACACCGGCCCAGTTCTGATAGAGCAACCAGGCCAGGTAAAGAACAACGACGATGATGAATGCCCAGATGGTCTTTGTCATGATTCGTCCACGCGTTGTATCCGCGCCCCGAGCGCGCGGAGTTTGCCGTCCATGTTTTCGTAACCGCGATCCAGATGGTAGATGCGGTTGACCTGCGTCGTGCCTTTGGCCGCGAGTCCTGCGATTACCAGAGCCGCCGACGCCCGCAGATC
Source organism: Verrucomicrobiota bacterium (assembly GCA_013140495.1). GTDB lineage: Bacteria > Verrucomicrobiota > Verrucomicrobiia > Limisphaerales > JADLHS01 > JADLHS01. The sequence goes on along the minus strand of JABFSR010000194.1, from coordinate 5,825 downwards.
GCTCGCCATCACCGGTGCACCGCTCAACGGGCGACCGCCCTTCACGATTGCGCTCGGGCCTTCAATCTGGATGTCCGCACCGAGACGCGTCAGTTCGCTCACGTGCATGAAGCGCGATTCAAAAATCCGTTCCGTGATGATGCTGATGCCCGGCGCGAGCGTCATCAACGCCATCATCTGTGCCTGCACGTCTGTGGGAAAACCAGAGTAGGGCAGGGTGGTTACGTCCGAAGATTTTAATTTCTTGCCGCGACGAACAATCATGTCCGCGCCGCGCCGTTCGACGACCACGCCCGCTTCCTCCAGCTTGTCAATCACCGCGTGCAGATGGTCGGCACGCGCCCCTTTGATCGTCACCTCGCCGTTCGACATGGCGGCGGCAATGGCAAACGTCGCAGCTTCAATGCGGTCGGGAATGACGTGATGTTCCGCGCCGTGAAGTTCCTTCACGCCGGTGATCGTGATGGTCGGACTGCCCGCGCCGGAAATCTTCGCGCCCATTGCGTTCAGGAAATTCGCCACATCCACCACTTCGGGCTCGCACGCGGCGCTTTCGATGACCGTCACGCCTTCCGCGAGCGATGCGGCCATCATGATGTTCGCGGTACCAAGCACGGTTGAACCCGCGCGTCCGCCCAGGAACATCGCGCCTCCGACAAGGCGTTTGGCTTCAGCCTCCACGTAACCGCTCTGGATGGTGAGCTTCGCGCCGAGTGCTTCAAAACCCTTCAGATGAAGATTGATTGGCCGCGCACCGATGACGCAACCGCCCGGCAACGACACGCGCGCCTTCTTCAATCGCCCGAGCAGCGGCCCCATGATGCAGATCGAGCCGCGCATTTTGCGGACGAGATCGTAATCGCCCTGGCCTTTGATCTTCTTTGCATGCACGCGGACGGTGTCGCCCTCGATGCCGACCTTCGCGCCGAGCCAGGTGAGGATTTGCCCCATGAACTTCACGTCGCTGAGATTTGGCACGCCGCGGATGACGCACGGCTCGGCCGTGAGCAACGTGGCCGCCATGATCGGCAGCACGGCATTCTTTGCGCCGCTGATCTGAACCTCGCCGTGCAATGGCACGCCGCCTTTGATGAGAAAACTGTCCATGCTAAAAAATAAAATTGTTAACCACAAAACACACCAAACACACGAAATGAACACCAAACTCTGCGAATGACGGGCGACCCGGTGAAATTCAAATCGCCTTCAAAAGTCAGAAATCGTTTCCGTGTCAGACTTTCGTGTGGTTCGTGTATTTCGTGGTTCCTAAGAATTCCGCCGCGCGACCAGGATTCTAGGGCGGCGAGTGTAGTCCTCGCGCACCGCCTCGACAACCCACTTTTGCGATTCAAAGATTCTTTTTATTTCGTCCGCCTGACCATCGCCGAACTCCAGCATCACCCTGCCGTCCGGTTTGACGAAGTTGCCCGCCTGTGCCGCGAGCATCCGGTAAAAGTCCAGTCCGTCCGCACCACCGTCCAGCGCGCCGCGTGGATCGAAGTCCCGCACCTCCGGTTGCAATGTGGCGATCTCCGCGCCCGGGATATACGGCGGATTGCTGATGATGAGATCAAACAGGTGGGGCGAGCGTCCTCGCAAGCCATCGGCGTTCGGCTCGTCGGTAGCCTCGCTCCACCTTGTCAGCACGCCGAAACCATCTCCGTGGAGGAACTCAACTCGTTCAGCTACGCCGTTACGTTCCGCGTTCTGTTTCGCAATCGCGAGTGCCTCCGCCGAAACATCCAGCGCCATGATACGTGCCGCCGGACATTTCGCCGCGATGGCAATCGCAATGCACCCGCTGCCCGTGCCGAAGTCGAGGGCGGTAGCGGCGGGCGTCTCGCCTGCCGTAGAGGGCGGCATCCTGCCGCCCGGATTGGCGTGCTTACTTGTGACGAGTTTGGAATTCTCGGTAGTCTCCAGAATGTTTGTGCCTTTTCCGCCGGGCTGGAAGCCCGGCTCCACGGCAGGCAGGATGCCCGCCGCCACGTTCAAAAACTCCCAGCCCATCTCCGCCAGCAACTCCGTTTCCGGTCTCGGCACAAGGACGTGACGGTTCACGGCCATTTCAAATCCGCAGAACGAAGTCGAGCCTGTGATGTGCTGGAGCGGCTCGCGCTGGCCGCGACGCTTGACCAGTTCGCGGATGGAATCGAGTTCGGTGTCGGACAGCTTGCGCTCGAAGTTCAGGTAAAGTTTCATGCGCGGGAGTTTGAGAACGTGCGCCAGCAGCAGTTCCGTTTGCAGCCGCGCAGAGTCCACGCCCTTCTTCGCGAGAAAATCCGAGCTCTTCTGAATAACCTCAAGCACCGTCACGCGCGGAGTGTAGGTGCGCGGGTGTTGGGTTCAAAATGGAAAACGTGAATGGCGAGCCAAGTGGTGAAACAAAATTGTCGCAGCTAACGGAACTTAAGAAAATTTGCAGCCTATCTCCATATTAGCCGTCACGGTTGCGCTCAACTCAACGTCGTCTCTCATAATTCTTGTTCTTGTCGTCAAGCGCGAGAAGCACGACTGCCGGAAATAGAACTCCCAAAACGACCGTAAGCACAATCGCGCTGCTGTAACCCTTCGCTTTGGCGAGTGCTAGACAACCCCAGATGTAAATGCCAATGCCGCCCAACGCCATGAGAAGGCGAAGCGGAATAGGAATCAACTCTCGAATGGAGAGATACAGCCCTGCTCCGAAAAGCACCAAGCCGATTGGAATGCCGATGACAGCCTTCTTTTTTTCCTGTGGTTTCATGTGGTGTGTGTGATTCGAGTGCGTGGTGACGGCTAACATCTAAGTCTGCGGCAGGTTTTGCAGCCTATCTTGGTTCATGGGTTCGACGGTATTCTTGGCTTAAAAATTTGTCCAGCATCATTTTGTTTCCAAAATGAACTCTGAACTTTGTCCGACAAAGGCTGCAAATTCTCTGATCTTTACTTGACCGGGTGGTCGCCTTTTCCTTCCGGCCTTTCAGGCCTTGAAATTATTTTGAACCGCGTTCCTGTCACATCCAGGGCTTTCAGCCCATGCGGTAGGAGCGCGCCCGTCCCCGGGCGCAGCAACGCACGAACGCTTGGAGGTTTTCGAGATTCCAGAGGCAGTCGTACGCTCCACATCGCTGTGGCCGGGGACGGCCACGCTCCGGCGCGAGCGCAGCCCGCACTTTCTCATTGCTTTATCTGATGCGCGGCCAAAGTTTATCAATTGTCAGCCGCAGAGGGTTTGGGGTTAGTCTCGCCACAACGAAAATGAACGACGCGGATAAACGGGAACTCGCAAATCTCAAGCAACGCCAGCAGGCGCTGCATCACCTGGTACAAAAGCTTGCCGAAGACATCCAGCGCGTGGAGATGCGTCTGGCCTTGGATGCGTTGAAAGCCAGTGAGGCCACGAGCCAGTCATCCCAAACCGCGCCAACTCCCGCCATTGCGCCATTGCCAGTCGCGAAATCCAGTCTGCCCGAAATTCCTCCCGTCATCGAGCCGGAGACTGAATTCGTGGCTGCCAAAACTGATTTTGTTGCGCCAGAGCCTGAGATCGCCTTGCAACCGGCGGAGTTTGTTCCGAGCTTTGTTTTTCAGGATGCGCAGAAGATTCCTCCTGTGCCTGCGAAAACTCCGGCTCTTCCGCCGCCGCTGCCGCCATCATTGCCGCCGCCGCGAGTCGTGTCCGAACCGAAGTCGCCCGAGCCCAAGGCTTCATTCGAGATGCGTCTCGGTACTTACTGGCTGGTGCGCATCGGCGCGGTGCTGATCCTCACGGGATTGGTTTTCTTCGGCAACCTCGCGTATCAGAACATGGGCGCGGCTGGAAAAGTCTCGCTGCTCTATCTGGCCGGTGGATTGTTGCTGGGCGCGGGCGCGTGGTGGCAACGCAAGGCTGCAAGCGAATCACTCCGCAACTACGCGCAGGTGCTCTTCTCCGGCGGACTCGCGGCAGTGTATTTTACGACCTACGCGGCGCATCATCTGCCGGCGTTGCAGGTCATCGCGAGTCCGCTCGTTGATGGCGCATTGCTGCTGGGCTGGGCGACGTTCATCGCGTGGATTGCGCATCGTTGGAAGTCGGAACTGATGGCGCTGTTCGGCACGGGCCTGGCGTATTACACATCCGTCATCACGCCGGTGGGCGGGTTTACGCTTTACTCGAATCTTGTGTTGACGCTCGCGGCTGTGTTCTTCCTCGTGCGCAATCGCTGGGCGGGTTTGTCATGGGCGAGTCTTGTCGCCACGTACGCGAGCTACGGTTACTGGCGGTTTTACCAGGGCGGCCAGGGCTGGCATTGGGCCACGGCGGATCAAGGACTCGCCTTCGGCGCGTCGTTCCTGTTCGGTTACTGGATCATCTTCACCGTTGCCGTGTTTTTGTCGAAGCACGAGAACATCGCGGGCGGACGCCGCGCGGCGTTTGCCACATTCAACAACGGCGCGCTGTTCACGCTCTTCGTGCTGACGATGCTCAAAGTGGACACGCACCGGTTCTGGCAGTTTTCGATTTGTTTCGGCACAGCGTTGCTCGTGCTGGCAGAAGTCGCGCGTCGCTTTCTGAAGGACGAATCGGTCACCAAGAACACTTATCTCACCCAGGGCCTCGTGCTCGTCACGGTGGGAATCGTTTCCAAATACGCTGGAATGCAACTCGCGCTCGTGCTTGCGGCGGAGAGCGTGATCCTGTTCATCCTCGGCACGCTGCGGAAAAACATCTTTCTTCAAACCGGCGCATACATTTCCGGCGCAATGTCCGTGGGTTGGGGCATTGACAGCCTGCACCGCGATGATGTCCACGGCCTCTGGCTTGGGGTGGCGCTCGGCGCGTTGATGGCGCTCAATGCCTGCTGGTCGCACTGGCGGATGTTGTGGGCGGACAAACGCGAACTGCGACCCGTGCCCGCCTACTTCACGCTGCTCGCGCTGCTGATGTGGGCGGTGACGACGTGGTTCAACACCAGCGTTGGCAATTTCCCGCTGGCGCTGGCGCTGGAAGCTGTCGCGCTGACGGCGACGATTTATTTTCTGCGCGTGCGCGAAATCGCCGTGCTGGGGCAGGGGTTGTTAATGCTTGCGCATCTGGCGTGGCTTGGAAATTTTGCCGACGCGCAGAATCCGCCGCCGTGGTGGAATCCTCTGACGTTGCTCGCGCTCACGCTCGCGCTGAGTCACTGGTGGCAACGGCAGAAGGCGATTGAATTGCGCGCTGCGGCGGGTGTTGTGTTTCAATCCATCTACGCCGCGATGCTCGTGGCGCTCACTCTGGTCTGGCTTGGACCAAAGAATTCACCTGGCGAATGGATCGCGGTGACGAGCGCGCTTGCGGTGGGCGTGACGGTTTACGGTGTGGCGACGCGCGCCTGGCCGCTGGCGGCGTGCGCTCAGATGTTTCTGTTCGTAAGTTGCGGGCAGTTCGCCTTGCGTGTGTCGTCGTCTGTAAAACCGGAATGGTATTTCCCGCTCGCGCCAGTCGCGGCTCTTGCGGGGCTGTCATTCGCAACGTGGAAATGGTTCGCGGCCAGACCGGAGAGCGACCCGAAAGTGCGCGCGCCGTTGCTGCAACTGGCAATGCTCTATCGCTGGGTTTCGCTGGTGCTCACGTTGTGGTGGGTGAACCGGTACATCCCGGAACGCGAGCGTGTGTGGGTGCTGGCGTTGATGGGCGTGTGTGCGTTCGTGTTCGCCGGCTGGCGGCGAAACCGCGAGGCGCTTTTGTTCTGGGTGGCGTTGACCGTCACGGCGCTGGCGACGTTGTGGATGTTGCCGCCGCACGAGATGATTGTTTACTGGCCGAATTTCCTATTTGTGCTTGCGCTGCTGGCGCAGCAACAAGCGATGCGCAAACT
>JABFSR010000278.1 GCA_013140495.1 Verrucomicrobiota bacterium | reverse complement strand
CCGTAGTTGTTGTCAGCAAAATGACGATTGACGATGCTCGAATGACGAAAAAACGTCGAACCCCGAAGCCCGAATTCAACTCATGCCGCTTGACGCGCCGTTTCCGCTTTCGCTCGCAACACCGCAGTATGATTTCGTCATTCGTCATTCGGGCTTTATTCGTCATTCGACATTTCCCCCTCGTACCACCAACCAACATCAACGGACCACAGCACACCGCTTCATTTTTTTTTAAGTTCACACCGCACCTCACAGTCTTGATCAAACCGCAGCCAGCCGGCCTTCACTGTGTCGCCAGCGGGCAGACGGATTGAATTGGTTTTGTTTTGGAAACTCGCGCCGGAAACACCTGTCTCCGTCAACGTGAAATCACGCAGCGCATCACCCGCCACAAGACGGGCATTGCTCCAACGGACTTCCACTGCGAGCCGTGAGGAAATGTCGAGGTCGCCTTCGTTCACGAGACTGATTTCCACCAGCCTCGGCTCGACTCGGCGCGCGTCCACGCGAAGCTTTTCTTGTGGAACACGCGAATCGAGAATTGCGCCAAGCGTCGGCCACCGCCAGTTAAAGTTATCCACAATCGTAGGCAGCCGGTACCAGATCACGCCGCGCATGGCTTCGGGCCGGCTGGCAGTCCAATCGCGAACCAGTGCTGAGAGTTCCATCGGGTTGGAAGAAACCTCGCGAAGCTGCGCGTTGGCAGGCCAGTTTGGTCGTGGTCCTTCGGCGGAAAGCCCGATGAACTTCCCTCCGGAATCAAACGCGAACGTGTAGCCATACGTCGGCAACGCCACACGAAACGGAACGCCGATCCGTCCCGCCTGCTCCACCGCACGCCGTGCCGCCTGTGGATCGCACAACGAGAACGGCGCGTCGAGACTGCGCGGTCGTTCGACGGAGTGAACTTGCAGAACATAGTTCGTGGCTATGGCTGCCAGACGCTTGAACGCGTACGAATCCAACCAACTCGGCAGGGCGGTGATTGTCACAGGCAGAGGAGTAACGCGACGTTGAACCGCTTCTACCCACACTCGATAACCGTCGAGCTTTGACTCGGCGCAGTCGAAATCAATTTGCAGTTCTGTTAATTCGATCCGATTTGAGCGGGCTTCGGCCACGAGCGTTGCGGCAACGTCGCAGATGTATTCAGTGATTCGACCTCCAGCCTCAAACGGCCCTACATACGGCCCGATGCGCAGCGCGAGGCCGACGGGTCGTTTTGCGGCTGCCAGCGTTGCGTAATCCACCGCCACGCGTGTCAGTTGCGGCTTCTTATCCTTCCAGGAAATCTCGGCCTTGAGGGGAACGATCTCGGAAAAGTTGGTTCCGTGTTGCGTCACCGCATCGCGCACCGGCTGAGTCCATGCGCGTTGCCAGACATAGACCTCATGGCGTATCGGCCCGCTTATTCTTTTTCCGGAACGAACGAAAAGGATCGCTGCAATAAGCGCGGCAAGAAATGCTACGAGAAGAAGCGAGAGGATGGCGGCGCGTTTTTTCATCAGCCCGTCATCAGTGCAATGCCGTTCAAATCTCCAACACCTTTTCAAACTGCGTCAGATTTCGCGCGCGACCATGATTTACCAGAGCGACGTCTTCGAGCCGCACACCGCCGATCTCCGGATAATAAAGCCCTGGCTCGACTGTTACGACCTGTCCGGCCTTTAGTTTGCCGGTGGAGGTTGCGCCCATGCGCGGGGCTTCGTGAATTTCAAGCCCGAGCCCGTGACCGGTGCCGTGGAAGAATCCCTCCATGCGTCCGTTCCTGCGCCCGGTCCTGTAGCCTTGTTCCTCAAAGTATCTGAGCACCGCGCTGTGAACGTCGTTCGTGGTTACACCATCGCGGATCTTCTTGAAGCCAATCATTTGTCCGCGATGCACCGTGTCGTAAAGGTTCCGCACCGCTTCGCTCGCGCGCCCCCGCACCACGGTGCGCGTGATGTCGCCAAAGTAACCGGTCTTTTGTGAACGCGGGAAAATATCTATGATGATCGGCTCGTTCGCGCGCAACGGCCCGAAGCCGCGTTCGTGTGGATCGCAACCCTGTCTGCCGCCCGCGACGATGGTGTTGGCCGCGAGGCCGCATGCCCGAAGAATGGCGCAGTCAATCACCGAACGAAGTTTCTCGGACGTGAGTGGCACGTTGTGATACATCAAGCGCCGGTCTCGCCCGATCTTCGTAGCTCGCAATACCTGCATGGCCTCCGCCATGCCGACCTCGGCCATCATCAAAGCCGCGCTAATTTTTTTGACTTCGATGGAGGACTTGGTTTCTCGTTCGGCAAAAAAGTTTGAGCCAGCAGCCGGCTTCACCGTGATTCGGCGTTGCTTGAGTTCGTTCGCCAGACCGAGTGGAAAACGTGACGGCACGAGCACGTGGTTCACCTTTTTACTGCGCAGCACTTCACGAATCACATCCGCGTAGCCTGGGCGTTTGATGCCTGCCTTGCGAAGTTTTTCCTGAACATCGGACATGGAAAGCACGCGGCAATGCGGCGCATCCCGGCGTGCGCGGTCAATTTCCAGATCGCTCATCACGAGATATTGTCGCCCTTTGAGGCGGGCATAGATAAACGGGTCGGGAACGAACATGCCCACGGCGTAGAGCATGTCTGCGTCGTGTTCGCTGTCCGCGACAATCAAGATGTTGTCGGAGGATTTCATGGTTGATTGGGGTCAGGGTTCTGAGTTCAAACACCAAAAAGCCGGTCGCCTGCGTCGCCGAGTCCGGGAACGATGAAGCCGCGCTCGTTGAGCTTGCGATCCACCGCTGCCGTGAAAATGGGCAGACGTGGAAAATGTTTGCGTACTTTGCGGATGCCTTCCGGAGCAGCAACAAGGTTTACGAGCCGCACCCGTTGCGCGCCGAGTTCGGTGAGCAGAGTCATGGCGGCGATCGTGCTCCCACCGGTGGCGAGCATCGGGTCAATCAGGATGACCTCGTAGCGCCGCAAATCCTTCGGCAAACTTTGATGATAGAAATGTGCCCGCAAAGTTTTCTCCTCGCGCTTGAGTCCGATGAAACCGACGCGTGCATTGGGAATGAGCTGCAAAATCGAATCCAACATGCCGAGGCCCGCGCGCAAAACTGGCACAAGCACGACGTCCCGGCTCAACTTCAAGCCCCGGGCCATCGCCAGTGGTGTGCGAACGGAGACGGATTTTGTGTCGAACGAGCGCGTCGCCTCATACAGCATGAGCGCGGCGACCTCACTCAACACGCGGCGGAATTCCATGTGATCCGTCCGCGCGTCGCGGAGGCGGGCGAGGTTATGTTGCACCAACGGGTGCGTGATGACAGTCACGCCTTTCACAATCAGTGCAGATAGGTTGGAGCTAGAAAATACATCCGGCCCGCCTCGACCTTCGGCGTTTCGATACCGATGTCGAGCTTGATGGAGCGCGCGTTCGCGCGGCTTTCCCCGAGCAGTCCCAGGAAGTCCGCGAGGTCGTGCCGTTCCCGGTACTCAATGAGATTTGCCTTGGAGATGCCGGCGATTTTTTCGGCGCGTTCCACGGCCTTCTCAAAATCTCCAAGCTCGTCCACAAATCCAAGGTCCTTGGCCTGCTTGCCGGAAAACACACGGCCATCCGCGTAGTCCGCCCAATCCTTCACCAGTGCGTGGCCGTCCATTTTGTCACTCTTGTTTTGGTCATGGGCGTTCTTCCGTCCATCGGCGACCACGCTCTTGAACTTGCGATACGTTTCGTCAATGAGCGCATTCACCATGTCGTTTTCCTCCTTCGTGATTTCTCCCGGCTGGCGCGAACCGCTCAACATGTCCTTGAATTTCCCGCTTTTGTACACCACTGGCGCGAGCCCGACCTTGTCCATCAGGCCGCGATAATTGTATCCATGCATGATGACGCCGATGCTGCCCGTGATGGTGAGTTCGTTGGCCACAATCCATCGCGCCGGTGCGGACACATAGTAACCGCCCGAGGCCGCCAGTCCACCCATCGAGACGATCACCGGTTTGTGCGAGCGCAATTGAAAATCCGAAACGGCCACGGCAATTTCATCCGAAGCGAGCACTTCACCGCCGGGAGAATCCACCTTGAGCAGGACGGCTTTTACCTTCTTGTCCTCTTCTGCGCGTTCAAACTGTGCCTTGATCACATCCACCATGTTGTTGCCGCCGCTGCCGCCGCTGTAGCGGCTGATGATTCCCTCAACAGGGATGACGGCAATTTTCTCCGAGGCGTCGTTGTCTTTGATGACCACTTCATCCAGGCGCGGTCCCACGCTATGAGTTCCCCCCGCCTGCATGCCTGCGAATCCTCGCAACAAACTGCCGGCATTGAACAACACGCTTATACCCAACAGAACAAAAAGCACAATGGCCACGACCATCCAGCCGCGACTCTTGCGGGGCTTGGGCGATGTTGATGGTGCAATGAATGGCGGCGGCGGTTGTGAC
>JABFSR010000228.1 GCA_013140495.1 Verrucomicrobiota bacterium | reverse complement strand
CACTAACTTCTCCCTGCGCAATCACGCGCACCCGGCCACCCCGCTCACTGACCGTGAGCGCAAACTTGCCCTCCTCGATCTGAAGCGTCTTGTACTGCGTTGATCCATTCGCGGCGGAGTCCTCGCACGTCCAGCTCCCGCGCAGGGACTTCAGACGGAACTCCGGCTTCGCGTTGAAGGCGGTTTCGGCCGTGACCTCCGACGGCACTTCCTGCTTCTTCTCCAGAAAGTACAGGCCGAAGGTCATCCCGTACACACCCCAGAAGGCCGCACCGCAGACCAGAGCGATGAGTTGAACTTTCCCGGGCGGCAGTTCGAGCTTGGAATAGTGGGACAAACCGAGAATGACTGCCGGAAAGACCAGTGAAATTGGAATCGCATTCCATCGCCATCGGCGCGCCGCACCCAGGATCATGCCGGATAGCACCGCGCAAGTGAGGTTGCCCAGAAAATTGAAAATTACGGTGAGCAAAAGCGTCACCCCGACCAGCGCGCACCAGACTCCGATGCGCGTCAGCCCGTGCCTGAGCCACGTGGTATTCATGACCACAATCATTCCGCCGAAAACCCCACCGCCGAACCTGGGCTTCGCACATACGATTCCCGATCATCAAGTCGTGGAAATCACAGCCAACGACCCTCCAACAGAGCCATGCGAACCGGCATCAGCGTCCACCGCGCAAAACGATCGGGAACTAATCCAGCGTCACTCACTGGCCGCGCCATCGGTGCAATCACGCTGAAAGTTTCCACGGATGAATCAGAAACACGCGGGCGGAACTTAAACGCACTGTGCCGAATTTCATCAACATGTCGGGAGACGTTTGATCTATGGAGTGACCTTGAACGGGGGTAAAGATTCCGTCACGCTCTTTCTTGCCAAATCCTGCGCGGAATTTGCCCTGCGAAAAGCTCTCCGGCGGACCTCCGATTGGCCACAGAAACGCGGGTACTATCCCATCTTGATCATTATGATGGGAGGGGCATGGCAGCGATCAAGTCAGCGGCATCACGGGGATCCTGGCAACTTGATGCGCTCGATTCCGTAAGGCTCGATCGTTGATTCAGCGCCAGTAATCGAGACTTTTGCCGGCACATCTCTGTAGTTCAACACCAGCGCGTGGCCATCGGGCTGGACGCTGAAGAAAACGCGCGACGGGCGTTCAGCTTCCAGCACGGCACGAGTCCACGGATGCAACCCACCGACCTGCTTCAGGACGCTTGCAACATATTCGCCATAAAGTTCCGGCGGTTCGGCGTCGCCCATGAAACGATGAAAGCCACCCTTCCCTGTGTCGCCAGCGGACCAACGAGTGAACACGGCTGTTGCGTGTTTGGCAGAATGTTTTCCCTGTGCGGTGTCAGCGATGGCTTCCTGTGGGCCGCGAGGATACGAGGGGTAAATGATTGTTCCGCCTCGGCGTAGCCATTCGTCCACCAACTTCTGAACGTCGGCAGGAATCATGTTACCCCAGGCAAAGACGAGAACCTTGTAGCGATCAAGAAAGCCGTCGCGGATCAACCGCTCATCAAGATAATCAACTTCAACCACACGACGGATTTCGCGCGCGACCGGATTGAACCCCCACGCATAGAGATGACGGAACGCAGCGTCTCCGATCTGGTTCTCCGTTTCGGGATAAAACACCGCAACCTCCACCATCGGGGGTTGGCGTTTGTCCAGCACGGGCACGTACTTCAACCAGCGCTCAACTTCCATGGGGTGATCAAAGACATTATTGTGGTACGTGAAGAGATGATCGCCATTCGCAGCGGCAGTGGCAAAGATTCGGCCAACCACTCCGCGCGCTGTATGAGAACTCGCGGGCTCATAACCCAACCCGACACCGTAAAGCCGGGCGGCGGTCGCGGCGAGACGTGTGGCGTAGAAATTCTGTTCGTAGCTGTCGGTCTCGTTTGTCAGACGCGTGCCGCCGTCAATATCCTTCATCGCCTTGGTCTGTGCCGTGTAATCTGTCCCTGCCTCGCGGAAACCCCATCCACCGGCTGATTGATAGATGCGCGTCTTGGGCAACGCCCGCCTTGACTCTTTGGCCCACCACTCGCACCAGTCCGACATCGAATCCGTGTACCACTGCGTGAAATCCAGTCGCTCGGCCTTGCTGTCAATTCTTTCGGGAATTCTTGGGTTGATCTGGTCGAACGACTTAAATCGCGCACTCCACGAATTGTTGAGCGCATCAATGCTCCTGTATCGGGATTGCAACCAGCGCCGGTAATCAGCGCGCCCATACATGTCGCCAGCCCACCACCCAATATGGATGTGCATCTCCCCGCCGGCCGGTCCCCAGTTGCCTCCAGCGGGATACTGGGATTCGCCGTAGTTGCCGCTCGGACCGAGGCGCACGCCCTCAAGCACACCCATCGGCTCGTAATGTTTTCCGAACGCCTGCAAAACCCGGGTTACATGCCGGCGATGACTCTCAGCCCAGATGCTTTGGATGGCATTGGTGCGACCATGCTCAAGGCAGACGAAGCCTCGATTTTCATCCGTGTGCATGAACCAATCCGGCAGTGCATAACCTGATCCGACGATCAGCAGTGGAAACCATTTCAGATCGTATTCGGCGAGCCGTTTCACAATTGCGTCATAGAACTCAAAGTTAAACTCACCTTCGCGCTCAGGCTCAAGACGTTTCCATGTGACGTAACTTTCGATGGAGGTAAAGCCAAGTACGCGAGCAAGCGGCGCGAGGTCATTCATTGCATCAAGCGACTGCGCCAGTGTGTTTCTGTCGCCCATCACATCCACACCGGCGCTGGTGACGAGTTCCATGGGACGCTGTAGCGACACCATCGGCGTGACTTTTCTCGGAACGGATGCTTTGATCAAGGCCCATTCATCGGCTGAGGCGTCGGAAAGCAGTCGTGCGCCGCGCAGGAATTGCATCCCCGCAACCCGAACTCGAACTACTGCTCGTGATGGAGCATTCGTGGGAACGGAGAATTCAAACCACGCGCGCCGTTCTGTCATCGTGTTGAGCCGAGTGTAGGAACTGCGCCGTGTTGGAGAAATCCAGCCGCCTGACGCAGCGTCGAATTGCAACTTCGGATCAATCAATCCTGCGCCCTGATCGAAGAACTGAAGTTCAAGGACGACGCGTCCTCCGCGCGTCAACGAAACGCCATCAAGACGGATTTCCAGTTCAAACCTGGTGTAGGGGTCACGATCGGGATCAGACATCAATGCGCGTCTTCCGCCTACCAGGACCGAATGCAAGTGCTCGCGGTCTGCGATCCATGCCGGGACTTCGGTGGCGTCACCCACTCTCACGCGCGCAAGTTCGGATGAAGTCTGGCAAAACCCAGATCGCGGAAATATGCAGGTGACCAATCCCAGAATGAGCAGCCAAAATGGAAGCGAACGTCGTCCCCAACCCAGAATGTAATTCATACATTTTCCCTCAATACCATTGCCCATAGCTCGCCGACTGATCTGCTGGACTCTTCCGCAGGCGATAAGCCGCACACAAACTCCCAACTTATGCAAACAGATCCATCACAGGCTTACCCTCACCATTGCGCGTTGTGTAGAACGGGCGTTTCTCAATATCGTAAGACAGTTTTGGAGAGATGCCCACCGCACGATAGATCGAAGCGTGCAAATCTTCGATGATGACACGGTCCTTGATCGTTTTGCACGGACGCTCATCGGCGGTCAGGCCGTGGAGATGCCCGCGCTTCATGCCGCCGCCATAAAGCATCACGCAACCGGCATCCGTGAAATGCCGGTGCATGCCATAGTGTTTTGGGTCTTCAACCTTGTTGGGCACTTCGACCTGATTCTTGATCAGATTGTCCGGCTTGCCTTCGATCATCGCGTCGCGGCTGAACTCGCTGGCGAGGACGATCAGCGTGCGATTGAGCAGGCCGCGTTCTTCGAGATCGAGGACAAGCTGCGCAATCGGCGAATCAATTTGTTTCTTCATCGCCACCAATCGGGCGTGACCGTTTTCATGAGTGTCCCAGTTGAGGAAAGGAATGTATTCCGTCGTCACCTCGATGAAGCGTGCGCCGACTTCCGCCAGCCGCCGCGCCAGCAGGCAGCCGAGACCAAATCGCCCGACCATCTGGTCTTCATATTTTGCGCCTGCGGCGTCGCGCTTGGCCTCAAACTTCTGACCAAGTTGATAACCGGGAACGTATTTGCGAATGCTGTCCAACGGTTCGAGCGAAAGATCAAATGCCTTGGCCGCCGGAGAACTGAGAAGGCGATGCGCATTATCGAGCGAGCGCAGGAGCGATTCCTTTTGGTAGTCGCTGCCATGCTCGCCAATCGGGCTGGCGGCCAGAATCTTTTTGTAGAATTTGTTGCGATCTTCAAACCGCCCCGGGGTCATTCCACCCGGCGGACGCACGGTCGCAGCGGCCTGGTCAGGGAACGGGATATTGAACGGCCCGTATTC
>JABFSR010000024.1 GCA_013140495.1 Verrucomicrobiota bacterium | reverse complement strand
CTACTGTGTCGGCGGAATACACCGCGAAAGTTCAGGCCGGTAAAATCATTCAAGCCATCGCGCCCATCGTCGGCGGCAAAGGCGGCGGCAAACCCGACAACGCCCGCGGCGGCGGCAAAGACGCGAGCAAGCTGGATGAAGCGCTCGCGAAGGCGAAGAGCTTGCTGGGGTAACTGGCGGAGCGCGGGTCTGTGACCCGCGCAACTCCGTTGGATCGAAAGTGCCCGAACAATTCGCGTGTTAAAAGCGGCGGTAAACGCGCCGCAGTCCAGACGCTTCGCGAGGTTTAATGGTGCAGGGCAAGCGCGGCAGCGTCTGGACTGCGGTGGCTTTAGCACCGCTTTCGAGGCGACGCGTGCAGATTGACGCTCTCTCGCCCTGCCGGTAGGGTTGTTTTGTGAACGCCGAAGATCGCAACGCCAACTATCCCGAGGCCCAATCGGGCGCGGCAGAGTTGCGCGATGCTCAAGTTAGCGATGCGGCCAGATTTCACCGTTTGGCACAGGAAGAATCCAGTCCAGAGCAGATCGCAATGCTGAGGCGCATGACGCCGGGGCAACGGTGGGATGCCGCGCACCGGCTTTATTGGACGATGCGCCGGCACAAGGCGGCGTTCCTGCAAAGCCAGCATCCTGATTGGACCGAACAGCAAGTGACCAACGAAGTGCGACGAATTTTCTCCCATGCTCGAACCTGACCTGATCGAGCTGTTTGTCGGCCCGCTGCAAACCGCCAGCATCCGGTATTTCATCAGCGGCAGCGTGGCGGCGATGCTTTATGGCGAACCACGCGTCACGCACGACATAGATCTCGTTGTTTTTCTCCGTGCTTCCGACCTCGAAAAATTGCCAATGCTTTTTCCGCCGCCGGAATTTTATGTTCCGCCTGCGGAAGTGATCGCAGCAGAGATGGCCCGACAACAGCACGGCTGTTTCAATGTCATCCACGCCGATTCGTCGTTGAAGGCCGATTTCTTTACGGCGAACCGGGATGAGTTTCACGCTTGGGCTTTTCGCAATCTGAAGAAATATTCAGCCCGAGGTTTGGAAGTCACACTTGCGCCGCCGGAGTATGTCATCGTCCGCAAGCTGGAATACTTCCGCGAAGGCGGGTCGGACAAACACCTGCGGGACATTCGTGGCATGCTTAACATCTCGGGCGAGCAGATCAACCAAGCGGATTTGCAAGAGTGGATTCAACTGCGTGGTGTGAAAGCCGAATGGGAAAAAGTTCAGCCATGATTACCTATCGCCTCGGCAACGACCTCGAACTCGTCGCAGTCATTGAACTGTATCGCGCCTCGACGTTGGGCGAGCGCCGCCCCGTGAATGATCGCGAGCGGATGGGGCAGATGTTGGCGAATGCCAGTCTCGTCGTGACCGCTTGGGATGGTGAACAACTCGTCGGTATCGCGCGCAGCGTGACGGATTTCAGTTTCGCAACTTACTTGTCCGATCTCGCCGTGCGATTGTCGCATCAGAAACAGGGCATCGGGCGCGAGTTGATCCGGCGCACGCAAGAGCAGGGCGGCAAGGCGACGATCATCCTTCTGTCCGCGCCCAAAGCGGTGGGATACTACCCGCGCATCGGGATGAAATCGCATCCCTCGGCGTGGATGCTCGGAGCGGAGGAGAGATTGCGGTGATAAATGTCAGCGAGGATAAATCACTCTACGACCGGCTCGGCGGCCACGACGGCATCTTGAAACTCATCAAGACGTTCTATGTGGACGCGCGCCAGCACGCGGTGCTCGGGCCGATCTTCAATTCGCATATCCAGGATTGGCCGGCGCATCTGGACAAGATCACGGACTTCTGGGCGTTGCAATCCGGCGGGCCAACGCGTTATCGCGGAGGTTTCGCAGGCGCGCACATGTCGCTCGGGCTGGAGGCGGAACATTTTCAACACTGGCTGGGCTTGTGGGAGTTGAACAATGGTCGGCATCTTGCACCGCGCGAGGCGAAGGAGTTGAACGCTTTGGCGCATGAACTGGGGCGGCGACTGTTCACGATGACGCAGAGTCGCCGGCCAATTGTCACCCAGCCTGACAATGTTGCCAGGTCCTGACTGGCTTTCTTTCGTGTCAGTTTGAGTGTTTCGTGGTTCCAATTGTTTTTCGAGGTTGAAGCGCGTGTGGCTGCGTTGGCATTCTCACAAGCATGAAATCGGAAACTGCTACACGGCGAACTTTTCTGAAACACGCCGCGCTCGGTGCGAGTGCAGCCGTTTGTGCGCCGCTGCTGGCCTCCTGCAAATCCACGGGTGGCGCAGTTAAAACTTCTGTTCGCAAGAAAGTCCACGCCAAGGAACTCTCTGCCGATCTTGTCATTATCGGCGGCGGACTCGGTGGATGCGCTGCGGCGCTCGCTGCGGTGCGAAACGGGTTGCACGTCATCATGACGGAGGAGACGGATTGGATCGGCGGGCAGCTCACGGCGCAGGCGGTGCCGCCGGATGAGAATCAATGGATCGAGACCCACGGCGGCACGCGTAGTTATCAGGAGTTGCGCACGCGCATCCGGGATTACTATCGGCGGAACTTGCCGCTCACTGATGCTGCCCGGGCGAATGCGTTGTTGAATCCCGGCAACGGGGGTGTTTCCAGATTGTGTCACGAACCGCGCGTGGCATTGGCGGTGTTGCACGAGATGCTCGCGCCGTTTGTGGCGAGCGGACGTGTGAGGATTTTATTGCGGCACGTTGCTGTGTCAGCGGTGACCGATGGAGACAAGGTGCGAACCGTTCGCGTGCGAAGTCTGGAATCCGGCAGTGAGTTGAACCTTGTTGCGTCGTTCTTTGCCGATGCCACGGAGACAGGCGAACTCTTGCCGTTGACCAAAACCGAATACGTCACTGGTGCGGAGTCGCAGAAGGAAACCGGCGAGCCACACGCGAAGGCCGGGGCGCAGCCGCAAAACATGCAGGCATTCACGTGCTGCTTTGCGATGGATTATCTGCATGGCGAAGATCACACGATTGAGAAACCACGCGAGTGGCAGTTCTGGCGCGACTACGTTCCTGCCATCAAACCCGTGTGGCCGGGCAGGTTGCTGGATTTGGTTTACTCGAATCCCATTACGCTTGAACCGCGCAATAATGGTTTCAATCCCGAGAAGGCGACCGGTCTATTCCATTACCGCCGCATTTTAGATCGGAACAACTTCATTGCGGGCACGTATGCAGGCGACGTCTCGCTCGTGAACTGGCCGCAGAATGATTATCTGCCGGGCAACCCGTTTGAGTGCGCACCGGAGGTGGCTGCGAAGCATATCGCCAGCGCAAAGCAACTCAGTCTTTCGTTGCTTTACTGGTTGCAAACCAAAGCACCGCGACCCGACGGTGGCGAAGGCTGGCGTGGCTTGCGGTTGAGACCGGACATCACCGGCACGGAGGATGGCCTGGCGAAATATCCTTACATCCGTGAGAGCCGACGGATACGCGCGGAGTTCACCGTGTGCGAGCAGCACGCGGGAACGGACGCGCGGGCAAAGTTACTGGGTAAACCAAAGGAAGAAGTTAGCGCCGAAAATTACTCCGACTCTGTCGGCATCGGGAGTTATCGGATTGATCTGCATCCGAGCACGGGCGGCGACAACTACATAGACATCGCGTCACTGCCGTTCCAGATTCCGCTCGGCGCGTTGCTGCCGAAGCGCGTGGAAAATCTTTTACCCACGTGCAAGAACATCGGCACGACGCACATCACGAACGGCTGTTACCGCCTGCATCCGGTGGAGTGGAACATCGGCGAAGCCGTCGGCGCACTGGCGGCGTTTTGCGTGACGAAGAAACGAGCGCCGCGCGAAGTGCGGGCCAAGGCGGAGATGCTCAAGGAGTTTCAGGGTCAACTCGCCGACCAAGGCGTGCGACTTGGCTGGCCCAGGTAAGCGGAATCAGGCGCAAGCAGCCAATGACGAGGACAATCAATCATCCAATTCAAATGAAAGCAGCAAACTACAAAATCGTTCTCATTACCACGCCAGACATCAAGACGGCACGCCAGTTGGCGCGGGCGGCGCTCAAGTCGCGGCTGATTGCGTGCGCGAATCTCGTTCCGAAGGTTGAATCGCATTATCGCTGGCAGGGGAAGATCGAGAAAAGCGCGGAAGTGTTGATGATCTGCAAGACCATCGCAGGGAATCTGGCTGGGTTCCAAAAACTTGTTCACCGGTTACATCCTTATGACACGCCGGAATTCGTGGTGTTAAAAATAAGCAGCGGCTCGGCTCGTTATCTGAAATGGCTTGGCGATTGTTGTGACGCAGCCGGATAGTGGGGCACACATTGAGTCGTCCGGAATCACTCTCATCAAAAACTCTTTCTGGTCGCGGCCGGTATTGTGCAAAACTTTTCCGGCGGTGAACAACTCCCCATTGACCCTTGCACACGAACAGGACTAAAACCGTCAGTGAACCACAAATTCAGATGGCGCGACGCCGTGCAGGGATTTGTAAAAAAGGGTCAACGTCGGGCTCGTGCATCTCAAACAGAGAAAGTTAATCCTATGACTCAGCATATCGGAATCCCCCGGAAGTTACTCGCAGCCACAATCACGTTTGCAGTTGCAGCGCTGCCTGCGCTTGCGGACTTCATCCCGCTACCCGTCAAATGGTCGCAACCCATCGGCTTCGATGCCTCTGGTTTGATCATTGGCAAGGATCGCTTGTCTGATCACACGGCGTTTGGCGCAACTGGTCAGGGTATAGTGCGGGCTGACGATTTCATCTGCAACATTCCACTGCCAATCGTGGCCGTGCGCTGGTGGGGTTCTTACATCGGCGAAGGTCCTGCCAACGGGCTTGCGCCGCGACCAAAAACGGGACCAGCCGCCGTTGGACCGTTCGACATCAGTTTCCATTTTTCAACGGCCAACGGGAATCCGGCAGTTGCCCATCCCTTCAGTCTGCCGTTGGATCCACCACTGTACCTGACCACCGTGCATGCACAGGAAGAATTCGTGGGGGTGGACCAGGCTGGGGATTTTGTTTATCGCTACGACGCGTTTCTGCCGACTCCTTTTCAACAACAAGGCACGCAGACAAATCCCCTGGAGTATTTCTTGGACATTGACAAGCCGACTCGCGAGAACTGGGGCTGGCATGAATCACCGTTCGGCGGGCTGGATTTTCCTGCTGTAGCTCCGGGCCATTTCGGTCCGTGGACAAGCGATCCTCCGCACGATCTGGCGTTTGAATTGATGGTCGTGCCCGAGCCGTCCAGCGCGGCGCTTGCCGGCTTGAGCGCGGTGCTGTTTCTTGGATGGGTGCGGGGACGCAGGCAAATTCGTCGGTAATACGACGGGAAAGGCAGAATCCAAAAAATCTGCCAACAACACCGGCGGGTGGAAGAGTCTCCACCCGCCGGTTTCATTTTCCCAGGGTCAAAACACTTGTCCTTGCAGGCTGTCGTCCGCAGAATCCGTGCGTCGTCACGCCGCGCATGAAACAGGATTCCTTCAAAGACTTTGTGCTGGACCAGTTGGGAGATGTCCCTGCGTTGGGTTGCAAGGGCATGTTCGGCGGGTTTGGCCTTTATGCTGGAGCAAAGTTCTTTGGGATCATTTTCAAGGGGCGTTTGTATTTCAAAACAAATGACGCAACGCGTGCGCAGTATGTTGAGCGCGGCATGGAACATTTCCAGCCGAACGAGAAACAAGAACTGACATCCTTCCACGAAGTTCCTCCGGACATCATTGAGCGCGCGGACAAGATCGTTCGGTGGGCGCAACAGGCGGTGGACGTGGCATCTAGCCGGGTTATGAAAACCAAACAAATCATTCGCAAGACATTGTCGTTGGTTGCAACGTGTGTGCTGCTCGCCGCCAGAGTTTCGATTGCGGCAACAAACGGCGCGGCGACCCTGCCTGAATTGCAGGCGCGACTCGGCAACCAAGTTGCGGAGGAGCGGTTTTCTGCCGCGATGTGGGGAGTGAAGGTTGTTTCACTCGACACCGGCAAGACCATTTTTGAGCATAACGCGCGGAAACTTTTCAGCCCGGCATCCAACTGCAAACTCTACACCGTGGCGCTGGCACTCGACAAACTGGGCGGTGATTACCGCATCAAGACCTCGCTTTACGCCAACGCAAAGCCGGATCATCGCGGCAATGTTGCGGGCGATCTGATTGTTTACGGGCGCGGTGATCCGCTGCTGACTGCGCGGCTTCACGGCGGCGACATCTTCAGTGCTCTGCAACCTCTCGTCGCCGCACTTACCAATGCCGGCGTTAAACGCATTGCCGGCGATCTTGTCGGCGATGAAAGTTTTTTTCGCGGCTCGCCGTTCGGGTCGGGCTGGGTATGGGATGATTTTCAGAATTATTACGGCGCGGAAATCTCGGCGCTCACGATCAACGACAACACACTACAGATCACTGTTTTGCCCGGCGCACGCGCTGGTGAACGATGCAAACTCGCTGTATCGCTACCGACAACGCAACTCGTGTTGAGCAATCGCACAACCACAGTCGCGGCGAATGGTCAGCGCGCCATCAGCATTCTCCGGCCCGTGGGCGAAAACGTAGTTTATGTTTCGGGCACGTTGCCGGAGGGCGATCGTGTGTTCGTGGAGGAGGTTGCGTTTTCGAGGCCGGCATTGGTGTTTGCTGAATTGTTCAGCGAGGCGCTCGCACGCAACGGCGTGAAGGTTGACGGCAAATCGCGCGCAGTGAACTGGCTTGATCGTCAGGCGTCGCCACTCGAACTGACGAAGCTTGTTGAACTCGGTTCGATTGAATCGCAACCCATGCGCGACATCGCCCGTGAAATCCAGAAGCCGTCGCAGAATCTTTACACCGACCTTGTGCTCGCTCACATCGGGGCAGTTCAGGCGGAGGCTTCGGCAGGCAATGCGACTTCCGAGGATGTTGGAATTCGCGAACTGGAAAAGTTTCTGAAGAAAGCCGGCGTGCGGTCGGGCGACGTTCGATTCGAGGAGGGTAGCGGTCTTTCGCGCAACAACCTCACAACACCTGACGCGACGATAGCGCTGCTGCAATTCATGAACCGGCACGCGGAGTCGCGGACGTATTTCGATGCTCTTCCGGTCGCGGGTGTGGACGGCACGTTGAAGAATCGTTTCAAGAACACGGTCGCGGAGGGAAATGTCCGGGCCAAGACCGGTACGTTACGCTGGGCGAGTTCTATTTCAGGTCACGTCACCACGGCAGCGGGTGAGCGGTGGATTTTTTGCATCATGCTCAACCGTTACGCCGCGCCGGACGTGGAGCACAGTGCTCGTGCTGAACTTGACCGCATGGTGTTGGAACTTGCCGGATGCAAAGCAAGGAGCAACGAATAGAGCTTCGTGTGGAGGGGCGTGTCACACCCCGATGTCCTCGTTCCACAATTCGGGACGCGCCTTGATGAAATCACGCATAAGTTGGATGCAGGTCGGGTCGTTCAGGATTTCAACCTTCACACCTTGCGAACGGACGTATTGCTCCGGGCCTTGGAAAGTGACGTTTTCACCAATGACGATGCGCGGAATCTTGTAAAGCAGGGCCGCGCCGCTGCACATGGGGCAGGGGGATAGCGTGGAGTAGAGGACGCACCGCTGATAAACAGATGCTTTCTGACGACCCGCGTTTTCGAGGCAGTTCATCTCGGCGTGATGAATCACGCTGCCGTGTTGGACGCGCTGGTTGTGACCGCGCCCGATGATTTTTCCATCCAGCACAAGCACCGAGCCGATGGGGATTCCGCCTGCGGCAAGCCCTTTTTTTGCCTCATCAATTGCAGCCTGAAGAAATGGATCCATGCCCGGATTCAATCACGCGATTGGGCGGCGGGCAAGAGCAACATCTCTTGAAAAGAATGTTGAAACCCCGGTCGCACCGACTAACATCGCAAAAATCGCAGAAAGGGAATCAACCGGAATATGATCGCACCGAAGCCCAAAAACGAATGTCAACGACTCAACATCCTCTGGCAATACGAAGTACTCGACACGGTGCCGGAAGAAGTTTTTGACGACCTCACTGATCTCGCGGCGCACATCTGCGAAGCGCCCATCGCGCTCATTTCACTCGTGGATGAAGACCGTCAATGGTTCAAATCCCGCGTGGGTATGAGCAAAAAAGAAACATCCCGGGACATCTCCTTCTGCGCGCACGCCATTCTCAACGATGGCCTATTTATCGTTTCCGATGCCTCGAAGGATCCGCGTTTCAAGAACAATCCTCTCGTAACAGGGCCGCAGAAGATTCGGTTTTACGCAGGAGCCCCGCTCGTTACACCAGACGGTCACGCGCTCGGCACGCTGTGCGTTTTGGACAGCAAGGCGCGCACGCTCCGTCCCGAGCAGGCCAATGCCCTGCGCGTACTCGCGCACCACGTTGTCTCCCAGCTCGAACTTCGCCGCCACGCCAAGGAGCTTGCAGCCGCGCGCAAGAACAGCGACCAGCAGCGCATCAAGCTTGAGCGGGCGCAGGCTGAGATCGCACGGTTGCGCAGCCGGGTTGGCCGTAAACTCAACATTCGTGCGGCCTCGCGCAACTGATCCCGGCGATGAATCCGCTCGTCATCAACGGGCAGCGGCTGCAGCGCGAGATTGACGAACTCGCCACCATTTCCGAAGCGCCTGCACCGGTCGTCACCCGCATTCTTTTTTCCGAGGCCGATTTGCGCGGGCGCGCCTTCGTTAAAAAAATCTGTTCCAGTCTCAGCCTGAAAATTCGCTCGGATGCAGTGGGAAATCTTTTTGCACGGTGGGAGGGGTTCGATAAGAAACTGCCCGCCATCGCCACCGGATCGCACATTGACGCCATTCCCAACGCGGGTCGCTACGACGGCGTCGTGGGCGTGCTTGGCGCACTTGAGGCAATTCGCGCGCTGCAAAGCTCGGGATTCAAACCACGCCGCGCCATCGAACTGATTGTTTTCACCGCCGAAGAGCCCACGCGATTTGGCATCGGTTGTCTGGGCAGCCGGCTGCTCGCAGGTTCGTTGTCACTCGACAAGGCGCGGGCGTTGAGGGATCGCGATTGCAAATCGCTCGAACACTGGCGCAAGCGTGGCGGTTGCAACGGGAGGTTGAACTCCGTGCGGCTGGCAAGGAATTATTACGCCGGATTCGTTGAACTGCACATCGAGCAGGGGCCGTTGTTGGAGAGGGCGAAAATCCCGATCGGTGTGGTGGAAAAAATTGCGGCGCCGGGCACGATGCACGTTGAACTGACCGGCGTGGGCGGTCATGCAGGCGCGATGTTGATGCCGGACCGGCATGATGCAGCGCTGGCTGGAGCTGAGATTGCGCTGGCTGTCGAGCAGGCGGCCAAGACCACGGGCAGTCGCGATACTGTGGGCACGACCGGGGTGTTCCGTATTGAACCGGGTGCAGTGAACAGCGTGCCGTGCCATGCGTGGCTGGAGATTGACCTGCGCGACACTCAAGTTAAGACGCGCGACTTGGCACTCAGGCGGATCAAAAAGACTGCCATGCAGATTTGCAAACGACGCGGCGTGAAATTGAAGTTCTCCGTGCTCAACGCGGACGCTCCTGCAATTTGCGATTCTGGATTGGTGGAACTTGTGGCGGGCGTGTGCCAGGAACTCCGGCTGCCCGTAAAGCGCATGATCAGTCGTGCCTATCACGATTCATTGTTCATGGCGCAAGTGTGTCCGATCACGATGATCTTTATTCCCTGTCGAGGAGGCGTGAGCCATCGGCCCGACGAATACTCTTCACTTCGACAGATCAAGAATGGCGTGGCTGTGCTGGCGCGCACATTGGCCCGGCTGGCGGGATAAATCGCGAGCTTGGATAGTCTTGCGGGCGAGTCCCGAGGTTCAAACTCCTGGTTCGTGATTCGCACGCACGAGGCGGCTTGCGCTCAGTCTGAGTATTTGAAAAAGAGGCCGGCTCAATTGAGCCGGCCTCGTTTCGTTTATGGATTGGATACTTCTGGAAGCGATGAAAACTTTAACTGAGTTCTCCGACAGACAAGTGCCCGTCAAGGTTTGGGCTGAAGGTTGTCACTGGCTCTGGAGATACTTCGGGTTGCCCTGCTGATGCAATCAGCGAAACCGTGCCGTGCAGTAGAAGCGAGTGCCAAATCATATTACGCCTGTGTGTCTGTTTTGAATTGGATTACCAGAAATTGTTTTACCACGGCCTCGCAATCGGTCAACAAGTCTTTTGTTGTGAGGCATGAAATCATTCACGTGTGGATGGAAACCCGCCTCCATCCCATCGGGTGATCTGCCACGGCGAGGTCGTGCGTTGCCAGGCGGCACGACATGGTTTGATAATTGGCCAAAGCTGGTCTTGATTTGAACCCGCTGCTGGCGCAGGTTTTCCCACAGAAACGACTGCCATGATATGGGCCTGCTACATTGTCTGTTTTCTGATTCTGACTTTGCTCGCTGCGTTCCTCTACAAGCTCGTCGAGGAACGACGTTGGCGTCGGGTATTGAAAGAGTGGGACGAGGCTCCGGTGCAATTGATTGATGTGAAGCCCTTGTGTTCGCGGTTACAGATGGTGCGGGCCAGTTTCGCCAAGCTGGATCGACATGGCTTCTGCGGTTTGAAGACCCAGCGACACCTGAATGCGCGGCAAAAACTGCTTCAACGGGCATTCTTCCATCACGAGGACGACGCTTCAGTTTCGACTGATGTTAAATAGCCTGACTGTAGCGGACCACTCGCAACACGCGTTCCATCCGCCTCCTCACGTCGTCGGCTACGAATCGTGGTGTCAGGCCGGACACTTGTCTGCACCGGTAACACGGAGCAGCAATTCGTTCAGTTCCTGAAAGCGGGGTGGTTTCGGCAGCAACGCATCGGCTTGAATGATGGTTTCACCTTCGGCGTTCATCAACGTACCCCAGCCGGTCATCATGATCACTGGAGTGTTTGGCGATTGCGCTTTGATCGCGCGCGTCACGGCGTGACCGTCCATGCCAGGCATGCCCAGATCAGTGATCACCACCTGATAAGGACGTTTTGCCGCCGCTGCGGAGCGAAACATTTTGAGTCCCGCCTCGCCGCCTTCCGCAACTGAAACCTCGTGATCAAACCCGCCAAGGCAGTCGGTCATCAGTTCGCGAATCATGGGCTCGTCATCAAAGCAGAGGATTCGCAGTGACCGGGCGGACTTGGATGGGGTGGTCTGCCGGGTGGTGGAAGCGACGGTCTGGTTTCGCACCGGGAATGACAAATGGATGCAAGTCCCGCGGCCCGGTTCACTCTCTACTTCGACCTTGCCTTCGTGGCGTTGCATCATGCCATAGACCATGGCCAGTCCCAATCCGGTGCCGCCTCGTTGCGCTTTGGTGGAGAAGAAAGGTTCCAGACAACTTTGCCGGGTTTTCTCATCCATGCCCAAGCCGTCGTCCTTCACTTCAACCTGAATCTGGTCCACGGGAGTTACGCCCTCAAAGGATCCGGCGGATTTGACGGAGCGGGTGGAAAGCCTGATTTTTCCGCCATGCGGCATTGCGTCCACGGCGTTGAAGACGAGGTTCGTCAGGGCTTCCCGCAATTCGCTGGGGTCGCTCAACAGCCAGGGCAGTTCCGGTTCAAGCTGGGAATCCATCTGGATGCAAATGCCTTCACGCTGGGAAAGGTCGCGCCAGCGCGGCCGGGTCAGTTCGACGACCTCCTGAATGATCTCATTGAGGTTTACTTTCGCCAACGGCTCGCCCTCGTAGCGGCGGCGGTAAAATTCCCGCATGCGGGCGACGATGTGAGCTATATCGTCGGCGCATTTTTGCATGATTGTCAAATGCCGGCGCGAGGCAGCGGGAAGGTCAGGAACATCCTTGAGCAGCAATTCCGCGTAGGCGGCAATGGGAGTCAGCGCGTTGTTGATGTCATGTGCGATGCCGCTGGCCATCTGGCCCAGCGCGCGCAAGCGTTCCTGTTGAACGACCACATGCTGCGTGCGGCGCAATTCGTCATAGGCCTCCTGGGTGCCCTTGGTCTGGCGAACCTGGTCAAAAAGATTGCGACACTGTTCCTCGGTGGAGAGGACTTTGGTTTGCAATGCCTCCTTCTCCGAACGCACTGTTTCGATCTCGGTCCGCACCGCTTCAGCTTTGTATCGAACCTCCTCGAGTACCAGCACGATCATGCTCACGGCAATAAACAGTTGCAACACCGCCGCCACAAAGAAACCGGCGCTGTAGAGGTTCTCATGTTTTTGGGTGAACGGATAGCTCCAGAGATAGAGTCCCCATAGCATAAAGCCGGTGGACAACATTCCGGCCCCCACAAACGGCATGCGCTTGCGCATCCGGAAAAAGCACACCCCGGCAAAAACACTTCCTGACCCGAGCAGGATGAACACCGGAAGTTGAATTTGCAGTGAATCGGCCGCCAGTTGCGGTCCGACAAACGTCCACACCGTCAGGAACAGCATGAACAGACCGAACAAAGACTGGCGCACGGGCAGATCGAGAAATCGCAACGTTCCCCACAACAGGAACACTGCCGAAATTGCCGCGCAAGCCTGCGCCGTCATGAAAGCGAATTCGCCGGGAGGTGAGCTTTGAAAGCGCAGACTTATCGTAAGCCACAATGCGTAGAACAGCCATGCTGCAGTCCACACCGTGAAATACTCCCGTTTGGTGAAGCGGTTCAGATAGTAGAACAGACCGACCAATACCCACACGCTCAACAGCGAGACGAGAAGCGCCGCGCGCAGATACTCGCGCGGAAACATGTGTTCCATGCCTTGAATGTCCATGCTGATCCTTAAAACCGTGGTTGAGCCAATTCGCCGTGCAATGAACGAATTATGATGCGCTTAACCAAGCAGGGGCGGTGCCGAACCCCTGGCAACATCGGTTTGTTGAAAGCCTTCCGTTTTATTCGCGGGAAAAGCGGCGGCACTGGGAGGTGATTGAGGGAGAGGTCAACGTCCTTCCGCATTCAGTCATCTGCTCCCTGTCCACTTTCTGTTATCTGCTTTCTGTTTGCGCGGCACCCGGGCACTTCATACTTTTCACCCTTGACCGCAACCGCCTGCGCGTGCGGTGAACCAAAATGATTTCACCATCACTGGCCGAATTTCAGAAGCTGGCGGGACAGGGCAACCTGATCCCCGTTACCACCCGCATTCTCGCTGACATCGAAACGCCGCTCTCGGCCTATCGCAAAATCCGCGGGCAGGGCGAATCGTTCCTGTTCGAGTCCGTGGAAGGCGGCGAACATTTGGGTCGCTATTCATTCGTCGGCTGCAATCCGCGCGCGGTTATCAAACAGACCGAGAATCGTATCGAAGTCATTCAGGACGGCAAGGTGGTGGAGAAGTTTGAAGTTCGGAGCGCGCCCGTCCCGGGCGCAGCAATTCCGCAAACGGACGCGCCTCGCAAATCACCAAGCGCTTCGACCGGTGATGTTGCTGTGGCCGGGACGGCCACACTCCATGTCCGCGACGGACTCGAAGTCGTCGAGCGCGTGATGAAAAAATATCGCCCCGTTACGCTGCCGGGGTTACCGCGCTTCACGGGCGGCGCGGTGGGCTTCATCGGCTACGAATTTATCCACGACGTCGAACCCGTTGTCCCGCGTCCGACGCATGACGAACTCGGCACGCCCACGATGTATTTCATCGTCGCGGACCAGTTGCTCGTGTTCGACCGCGTTGCGCAGACCATCACCGTGCTCGTCAACGCCGCGATTGACGAAGCCGCCAGCCCGACCGACGCCTACGAAAGCGCCGTGGAAGAAATCGAGCGCTTGCTTTCTTTGTTGGAGCAACCGTCCGAGCATCACCCCGTATCCGTCCCATCCGAAGTCCCATCCGTCCCATTTTCATCAAACCAGCCCAAGGACAAATTCCTCGCGAACGTCGCCGCGTCCAAAAAGTTCATCACCGCAGGCGACATCATCCAGGTCGTCGGCTCGCAGCGTTTCAGCGTCGAGACCAAGGCGTCGCCCGTGGATGTTTACCGCGCAGCGCGGTCGGTGAATCCCTCGCCTTACATGTTCCTGCTCGAACTGGACGGCTTTTCGCTCGTGGGCGCGTCGCCGGAAATTCACGTGCGCTGCGAGGACAGCAAGGTGGAGATTCGCCCCATCGCCGGCACGCGACGTCGCGGCAAGACGGCGGACGAAGATGTCGCGTTGGAAAAGGAACTCCTCGCCGACCCCAAGGAACGCGCTGAACACGTCATGCTCGTGGACCTCGCGCGCAACGACATCGGGCGCGTGTGCGATTTCGGCAGCGTGCAGGTCAAAGACCTGATGATCATCGAGCGTTACAGCCACGTCATGCACATCGTGTCGAGCGTGGAGGGCAGGTTGTCCGCCGACAAAACCAATTACGACCTGATGCGCGCGACGTTTCCGGCGGGCACGGTGAGCGGCGCGCCGAAAATTCGCGCCATGCAGATCATCGCCGACCTCGAAGGCACGACGCGTGGGCCGTATGGCGGTTGCGTGGGCTACTTCAGCTTCAACGGCAATCTGGACACCTGCATCACCATCCGCACGGCGCTGCTCAAGGACGGCAAAGCCTACGTGCAAGCCGGCGGCGGCTGGGTGAACGACTCCGAACCGGAGGCGGAATTTCAGGAAACCGTGAACAAGAGCAAAGCGATGCTTAAAGCGGTGGCGCTGGCGGAGACGTTTGCCAAAGCCCAGTAGCACGCGACGGGAGGAGGCTCAAACCTCAAGTGCCTTAAGCCCGAGTAAGGCAACATAACAAAGCGCATGATTGATTTCTCCAATCCGAAAAAGGGAACTCAAATCGAGATTTCCGAGTTGTCATCGGTTCGTCAGCTTTCGGGTGCGCGCTTTGTTGTTGATGAAGTTTTCCAAGGTGGAATGGGGATTTGCCTGAAGCTACTGCACGCGGACTCGAAAGAGGCGTTCGCACTCAAGGTGATCAAACCAGAATTCTTGGGAGAGGAAACAACGTGGGCGCGGTTCATTGAAGAGTTGAAATGGTGGCTGACGCTGTCAGCGTGCGAAGGCGTCGCTGAAGCACATTGCATCGTCCGTGTGAACGAGATTCCCTGCATGTGCGCCGCGTGGCTTCATCACGGCAACCTTCGCCAATTCATCGGGCGCGGCAAACCAGAGTTCGTTTTCCAAACGATGCTTCGCATCGTTCGCACGTTGGAATGGGCTTACACGAACCATCACGTCATCCATCGCGACCTCAAGCCGGAAAATATTCTTCTCGACCAAGACTGGCGTGCATTCGTTTCTGATTGGGGCTTGGCGAAAGCACTCAATTCTTTATTCGAGCATAGCCGGCAGAATAGTGATGTCGCGGCGGCTGTTTCGCCTCAGTTGACACAAGCAGGGCACATGGTCGGCACGATGCTCTACGCCGCACCGGAACAAATCCTGGGCCTTTCGACCGTTGACCACCGGGCGGACATCTACAGCCTCGGTTGCATGTTGTTTGAGTGGGAGACTGGCCGTCCGCCTTTCTGGGGGCGCTCCCACTTGGAAATCGCCCAACAGCAAGTTCAAGTTCCACCCCCCAGACTTGGCGGGCTGTTTCGCAAAACGACTCTTGGGCTTGAGGACGTCATCGCCCGTTGCCTGGAAAAAGACCCCGCCAAGAGATTTCAGGATTACAACAGCCTTGCTCAGGCGATGCTGGATGTGGCGAAGCGCCGGAGCTTTCGGGCCGAAGACTTCCGTCCCGCGCTACGATATGAGAGGCCGGTTCTTGGAAAAGATGAGTTTCGAGCAAAGCTTCAGCGGGTTGAGCCAAATCAGCAAGGGATGGGATGGATTGACGGGAAAGCGGTTGAACCCCATTTGGAGGAAGCACAGGCGCTTTGTGCGCTCGGTGAGTTTGCAAAGGCCGCCAGAATTCTTGAACCGCTCTATGTCGAAGAATTGTGTCGTCGAACGGCTGCGTGGGGCATTTGCCACACGAACGCGGTCAACTACGCAGATTGCCTCTGCCAGTCCGGGGCAGATGCCACTCGTTCGATCCGCGTTTTTGAAAGCGTGGCTCACGCAGAGCCAAAATCGCCAGAGTTCTTCGTCAATTACTCCATTGCTCTGACTCATGCACGCGACGCGGTCAAGGCGGAGCAGGTTGCGAAGGAAGGTGTCGCTCGGTTTCCGAGCGACAAAGATATTCTTGGAAACCTGATGCTCGCGCAGCGCCTCAATGAGAGACTGGATGATGCCTTCCAAACGTCGCGCCGATTTTTGGCACTCTGCCGGGACTTTCACGCCCTGGAGGATGTAGCTGGATTGTTCCGCGACTTGGCGCAACGGGAAGGAGAAAACTGGCCGGAGGCGGTGAAACATTTGAAAAGCGCATTGCAGTTGCTTGAGGAAGCGCGGCATCTGAACCCACGTTACACTCCAGCGCGCTTCATTCTTGCCCAGGTGCTTCACGAACTTGAGCGTTATGGAGATTCGAGCAACGAGTGCGCAGAAGTGTTCCAACTCACCGACAACCAGTCTCTTCAAGATGCGGCCATTTGCTTGCGAGCGGAAATTCTGTCCGACATTTCAGCAAATCAGGAGTGCTTGGACTTCTGCAACGAATGGCTGCCCAAGCTGAAAACTCGCCAACTCGCCGAGGGGTTGGAGAGGACGCGCGCGAAACTGATTGTGGACGTGGGCATGATTGGGAAAGAAAAAGACGGAAAGCGAGTTTCATTCCCAGCGGTTGTGGATTTCTTCAAGAAGAAGGTGGAAAACAATCCGAAAGCATTGCCCGATGATGCGCTTTACTACGCCCGGATATGTGAATGGTTGTATCCGTCCCAGACCTGCTTTGAACTTCTGGATTGGGTTGAAGGAAGGAAGCCGGGCTGGTGGATGACGCACTACTTCCGTTCCGAATTCTTTTTCCGACGCAATAACCATCAGGCTGCGTTTCTCGAAATTCAAAAGGCAGTCGCTGCCGCTCCGTATCGTTCAGGTTCTTTGCATCAACTCGCTTTCTACCATGAGCGTTGTGGCAATTCGTCGGAAGCGAAACGCACTCGGAAGGAAGCGGACGCTGTTGCCGCTCGACGGAAAGAGATAAGCCGTACGTTATGATTTCGCTGGACCGGAGCTCCCTTTGAGCAGCGCGGCGAAACGTTGGTTCATCGCATCGATTGAATCCTTTCCAAGCGTGACCATCTCACCTTGATACCAGCGCCATGCGTTCTGTAAGTCCAGGGCTTCATATTTTGTTACGCACAAATCCTCAATAGCCTTCGGGTGCATCAGGCGGTCACGGACGGAAAACGTTTTTCTAAACGCTTGGTATCCAGCCGAACCATACGACACACTGTATTTGCTGCCACAGAGCCGACCGAACATTGCGACCGCGAATTTGAAATTGTCGTGCAAAGGCAAGAACTGTCGCTTCGGGATCTTCTGTTCATCGAGAATCGGTTGGCCCGTAGCATCCAGTTTGACCTCCGTTAATTTGGACAATTCTTCGACTGACAATTGTTCCTGGAGCGGATCATGAAGTCGGAGCACGACTTGTTTCAACAGAAAGGAATAACCCTCGACAAACGCAGCAAAAATCCTGACGTGGTTTCTGCGTAGGAATTGGTCGCTGGAATTTGCCGACAGTTCCCGACTCCCCCGCTCTACATCTTGACCGAGTACGTGCGCCATCGCTTCCAAGTTCCGCAGCACAGCGAAGATTTCTTGCACTTGCTTGAGCGGAAGTTTTTTCACCGAGTGATTCACGTTGCTGGAAACTACGGGAGGTTTGTTGTTCAAACAAGTTCCCATCACGTCATTCTCGTGGACCTCGCGCGCAACGACATCGGGCGCGTGTGCGATTTCGGCAGCGTGCAGGTGCGCGACCTGATGATCGT